>CAZHPP010000292.1:0-5646 GCA_964534535.1 uncultured Victivallales bacterium
TCCCCCGGCACGAGATATTCGAGCGTGTACGGACTGAACAGGGAAAGCGCATCCTCCGGGACATAAAGCGTGATCCCGTCGGTGTGTTCGCCCGGCTCGTAGCGGTAGACGAGCTTGAAGCGCTGTCCGGCCGTCTCCAGAAAATCGGGATAGTCGTCTTCATCGAGGTCGGAATAGGCCGGATTCACATAGACGGAGGGATCGGGCGACCAGTCCTTCCGGTCGAGTTTCCAGGCTTTCGAGACGGCGTCGACGGAATTGAATTCCGGGGGAAGATTCTTGTCGAACCAGTCGACCAGCGCAGCGGAGTCGACGATGGCGTCCGGGCGGCGGACCTTGAGTTCCAGCAGCTTGAGGCGCGTGACCTCGAGCGAATGCTTTTCGAGCCAGGTGCCGCGGAGCGTGGCAGCGCCCGTCGCAAGGCCTTCCTGGATGAAGATTCTGCGGGCTTCGGCGGGCGCGATCTCGCCGTAATGGCGGCGGCGTCCGGGATTGATCAGGAGCTGGCCCGCCATCACGCGCTCGCGGGCATAGACGAAGCCGCTGGCGGGATCCCATTCGGCACGGTCGTAAACCTTCGAACAGAGTCTCGGGGCAACGGTCTCCAGCCATTCGGGACGGACTTCGGCGTTGCAGCGGCCGAACACGCGGACGGTTTCCACAACGTTGAAGGAAAGGATCCACTCCGGCGGCTTCTTGCGCTTTGCGAGCGCGGAACCGGGGAAGAGATAGAACTTCTTTCCGGCCATGTCCGAATACTGGTGCGCCTCGCGGTCGTAAACGGCCAGACGGCGCGGGATGCCGGACATCAGCGTGCGGTGCACGGCGTCCGAATCGATTTTTTCGAGGTCGATCTTCATGTCGCAGGTGCGGCCGTGGTCGGCGCAGATTTCGCGCAGGTCCTCGACCAGGCTTTTCCATTCGCGCACGCGCTTGAAGTTCAGGTAGGCGTCCAGCGCAAAGCGGCGGACGGCCGAATTCGAGCGGGTCTTCGCATAGACGTCAGACAGCGCCTTCCACATCTTGAGGATTCCGATGAAATCGGAGGTTTCGCAGTCGAACTTGCGGTGCTCGGCGTCGGCCTGCTTTTCCTTTTCGAACGGACGCTCGCGGACGTCCTGGATGCTGAGAGAGGCGGCGATCACGAGAATTTCCGAAAGGACTTTTTCGCGGGAGGCTTCCAGAAGCATTTTCCCGACGTGGGGGTCGAGCGGCAGTTCGGCAAGAAGGTGTCCCGTCTTCGTGATCGCGCCGGATTTGGGCTCGATCGCGCCGATGTCCTCAAGCGCGCGGAAGCCTTCGCGGATCAGCGCGGAGGCGGGCGGGTCGGGGAGCGGGAACTTTCCGAGCGGCGGCAGGTTCAGCGAAGCCATCTGCAGGATGACGCCGGCCAGCGAAGTCCGCTGGATTTCGGGCGGCGTGAACGGATCGCATTCGCCGAGCTGTTCCTGCGAATAGAGATGCAGGCAGATGCCCTCGGAGATTCGTCCGCAGCGGCCGCGGCGCTGTTTGGCGCTGGCCTGGGAAACCATCTCCTTTGCGAGCTCCTGGATTCCGGTGCGCGGATTGAAGCGGCTCAGGCGCACGAGTCCAGAATCGATCACGAACCGGATGCGCGGAATGGTGAGCGAAGTTTCGGCGACGTTCGTGGCAAGCACGATCCGCCGCGCGCTCGACGGGAAGAATACCTTCTTCTGGTCGGCCGCGGAAAGGCGTCCGAAAAGAGGCAGGATTTCCGTGCGGGGGTAATGCCTGCCGTCCAGCATTCCGGCGCAGTCGCGGATTTCGCGTTCGCCCGGAAGGAATACCAGGATGTCGCCCTGCGGATCGACGGCGGAAAGGTGCTCCACGCCGCGCGCGACGCTTTCCGGAAGCTCCTCGTCCTCGTCCGGCGGAAGCCACTGGTCCTCGACGGGGAATACTTTGCCCTCGACCTCGACGACGGGAGCGTTCCCGAAGAAGCCGGAAAGCTTGGCCGATTCGAGCGTGGCGGAGGAGATGACGAGCTTCAGCGTCTTTCGGCGCGGCAGCAGCAGCTTCAGATATCCGAGCAGGAAATCGATGTTCAGCGAACGTTCATGCACCTCGTCGAGGATCAGACAGTCATACTGCAGCAGGCCGGGGTCCTCGCGGGTTTCGGCGAGGAGGATGCCGTCGGTCATGAACTTGACGACCGTTTTCTGCGAAGTCGAATCGTCGAAGCGCACCTTGTATCCGACGGCCGCGCCGCATTCGACGTTCAGTTCGTTTGCGACTCGGGCGGCAAGCGAGGAAGCCGCAATCCGCCGCGGCTGGGTGCATCCGATCCGGGCGGAACGGCCGCATCCGGCATCGAGCGCGATCTTGGGAAGCTGGGTCGTCTTTCCGGAACCGGTGGAACCGCAGACGATCACGACCTGGTTTTCCAGAAGTTTCGCCTTGATTTCCGCGGCCTTTGCGGAAATGGGAAGTTCCTCCGGATAGGAATACTTCAGTGCGTCAGCGGCCTCCCGGAGCGAAAACGGAAGAGCCCGGTTCACGCGGAACGAAAAGTCGTTGAGAAGATCGGGATTGACGGCGGAAGGCGGAACACCGTAAATCCGCTTGTAGTCCTTCGCCAGGTGAAGACGGTCGGAAAGACGGAGCCTGCGGTAAAGCTCCCTCAGGTCCGAGAGCCGTTTTTCGAGCTTGGTTTCAGACATTGGAACTCATTCCGAAAGCGGCTGTGCGGCGGGCGGAAGACTGCGCAGCGCCGGAGGCTTCGGCAGTTCCGCGGCATTGGCGCGCACAGAAAAGACAAGATTCCCGTTCACGGGGCGGGCCGTCAGGCACCGGCGCACCGAACCGTCCGGAAGCACAACGAATCCCTCAATGGGATGGGAAACGGAAACATTCGCGGGAACTCTGCCGTTCAGCAGCGCTTCGGCGTCCTCGGGGGATTTGGTATGCGAGATGAAGTCGGCCACATTCCCGCGGACCCGTGCGCATCCGAGTCTTCCGCCGAGATAGTAGAAGCCGCCGGACGTTTTCGGCAGTCTGGAATTGGCGGCGATCATGGATTCGACTTCGGCGGATTTTCCTGGCTTGAGCCAGAATTCGAGAAGCGTGTTGCCGCTTGAATTGGTGCATGCGAGCGCCTTGCCGGCACAGGAGCCCCACATCGCGGCGATGACCCCGCTGTCGGAGACGAGCCCCTCCGCCGGGATCGAAAAGACGATGAAGCTTTCGGCGCCGGAAAGGATCCGGAGCTCGTTCGGCGCAAAGACCGGCGTCCTTGCGGAAGCGATCATGCGTGCGAGTTCGCCGCCGGGGACGGGGACAAGTTCAGCCTCGAGATTCAGTTTTCCGGAGTCCGGGAAATCCGCGGTTCCGCGCACCGTTTCGGCCGAATCTGTGAACCTGCGGAACGAACCGCTCTTGAATCCGGCCGCGTTCAGCAGCTTCAGCGGCGTGAACTGGAAGTCCTTCAGGCCGCGCGGATGGAATTCGAAACCGAGGTCGGAACGGCAGGGCCGCAGGAATTTCTGCGCACGGGACGCCGCGGAGGAACTCCCCGCGAACACGATCCGGCCGCCCGGAACCGGATAGGGCTGGAGCGAGACTCCGCTGATATTGATCGCCGCAGGCGGAAGATTCGCGGCCTTGGGCGAAGCCGCCAGCGCATAGACGGGAACGCCGCCTTCCTGAAACACGAACAGCTCCATGGGCTTTGCAACGTCCACGGATGCGGCCTGCGGGGACATCATGAGCGATGTGGTGAAGAGCATGACCATGCCGCCATAGTTCTGGTCATAGCTTCTGGCGAACTCCGTGAGCTTCTGGCTCAGGCGGAACGGCGAGGGGCAGTCCAGCCGGAGCGCCGGGGAAGACTGTGCAAACACGGCCGGCATGGAAATCATGACGGCGGCAAAAATGGAAAAGGACTGTTTCATGGAAAAAATCATTTTTCCTCTCTGAAGATGGAGGCAAACGTTTCGCAGAGTCTGCGGATCGACCATTCGGCCGTGGTCCCGGTCCGGACTTCGGACTGGATGGACTGCAGCCTCGGAAGGGAGGCCAGTCCGGAAGCCAGTTTTCCCCAGTCGACCGTTCCGGTGAACGGAAGAGAATGCTGATCCTGGAATCCGTTGTTGTCGTGAAGATGGACTGTCACAATGTACGGGGAGAGCTTTTTGAAGGCGTCCCGGTACTGGACGACATGGTTTTCCCATGCCTCCTTGAGATCGTCGCAGTAGCGGTCCTGTGTCTTGCCGGGAGCCGGCTCCATGATGTTGGCATGTCCGGAATCGAAGCAGCAGCCGATGTGCGGATTGTCGAAATGCCGGATGTAATAAAGGACTTCGTCCGGCGTGTTGGAAATCTCATAGCTGTTTTCGACGGCGATCACGAGATTGAGCTTTTCCGCCTCGGGCAGCAGCTGTTCGAGAACAGCAATTCCGTTGGGGCGGAGTTCGGAATTCGGCGTGCGGAAAAACACGCTTTCATAGGCGCCGATGTGGATGACATAGGTGCGGCATCCCATTTCGGCGGCATAGTTCATGGCAAGCTTGTGGTCGGCGATCAGGCCGGGACGGCGGGACCTGTCGGTGCAGACGAGGTCATAGCCGGTGCTCCAGAGTCCGTGGACTTCAAAGAAATTGATTCCGGCGTCGTGCTGGAATTTGCGGAGCCGCGGCAGGCAGTGCGGATCATGAATGATCCTGCCGAGCAGGAAATCGTTGATGACGAGATGCTTTGCGCCGTTGTCACGGAATTCGCGCATCACGGAGGGATAGAGAGACTCGGAGATATTTTCCCAGCTGTAAAAAAAACTGATCGGAGGATACATTGACTTTTCGGACATGCGGACTCCCGTTTTTACATTTTATCACTGCAGGGGATTAATATACCATTCGTAAAACGGGATTTCAAATCTCCGGCCAGCGTGTTGGCAAAAAGCCTGATTTTTGAACGGGAAACAAATCAGCAACAATAAAAGAACATCTTTCCGCGTTTACCGGATAACGGAAAAAAAAGGAGGTCGGGAATTATGGGAATCACATCAGTCCTTGCCTACATCGACGCAGGATCGGGCAGCATGATCCTTCAGGCTGCCGCAACAGGAATCTTTGCATTCATCATCTTCTCCCGCCAGATCATTGACCGGGTTCACACAGTCTTCCGCAGAAACGCCGACCAGAAAAAAACGACGCGCCCGTGACCGGACGAGACCATGCGTCCTTCCGCGACCCCTCCGGATTCGTATTCCATTCCGGAAACGGGCTTTTCCGCATGATCACGCCGGAGGGGATTCCGGATCTTGAACGGTTTCTCGCTTCCGGGCTGGCCGGGGTCCTGCTGGAAAAGCACCGGATCGCGCCGTTCGAGGAGATTCCGGCCGAATCCGGCTGCCGGTGCCTCAGGCTCCATAAGATCGGATTTGTTTCCTATCCGTATGAATGGAGCTTCAGCCAGCTGCGGGACGCCGCTGTGCTGACGCTCGACACGGCGCTCGAAGCCCTGGATCACGGCATGATCCTGAAGGATGCGAGCGCATTCAACACGGCGTTCGAAGGCGGAACTCCCGTATTTCTGGACCATGGCTCCTTCACGGCTTACCGCGAAGGCGAACCGTGGCGGGCCTACCGGCAGTTCGTCCGGCATTTCCTCGCGCCGCTCCTGCTGATG
>CAZHPP010000293.1:0-5618 GCA_964534535.1 uncultured Victivallales bacterium
TGCCGTGATGCCGCATGTGCTTCTTGCGGCGTATGCCGGGACGGTCATGGGGGTGGAGTGCAACGCTCCGCAGTTCTGTCCGGCGGCTTCGCTGGAATTCGAAAAACTGCATCCGGGGCTTTACGAGCGCCGGAATGGAGTCGTGAATCTTTCCTCGCTGGCCGGGAAATCCGGGTTCGGAATGTGAAAATCTGCCTTCCCGAGCATTGCATTTGATGCCGTGACGGTGTATATTATTCCGATTGAACAAATCCCGGGAAGGCATATCGTGGAAAACAGCGAAACAATGAATCTGACGAAGCGTCTCTCAACCTTCGGCGCTGCGTCCAGAAGGAAATCGGCCGAACTCATCAAGACGGGCCATGTGACGGTGAACGGAACGGTGGAAACCAATCCGGCCACCCAGGTCGGCCCCAAAGACAGAATCCGCGTCGACGGCGCAGAACTCAATTCCGCGCCGAAGCACTATTACATCATGCTCGACAAGCCGCGCGGATACATCTGCACGAACGACGATCCCCACGCGAAAAAGCGCGCCCTCGACCTGATCCATCTCCGCGACTCCCCGCGGCTCTTTTCCTGCGGACGCCTCGACAAGGACAGCGAAGGTCTGATCATCTTCACGAACGACGGCGATTTCGCCATGAAGCTTTCGCACCCGAGCAGCGGCATCCTGAAATCTTACGCCCTGCAGGCCGAAAAGCCCTTCACGCCCGAACAGCTCCAGCAGATGTGCGACGGCGTCCAGAGCGAAGGCGAAGACCTTCATGCGGAGGACATCTACCAGATCGGAGAACACAAATACCTGATTGTTCTGGCGGAAGGCAAAAACCGCGAAGTGCGCCGCATGGCCGAAGCCTTCGGAAACGGAGTCCGCCGCCTCGAACGCGTGGCCATCGGGAATCTCCGCCGCGGCATGCTCAAGCCGGGCGAATGGCGCTTCATGAACCGCCGCGACATGGCGAACCTCTTCGGTGTCGATCCGGACGATCCCTCGCTTGACGCCTATCAGACGGGAGCCCCGAAGGAACACGGCGATTCCAAGCCGGGATTCCGGAAAGCACACCGCGACTTCAAGCCGGGATTCCGGAAAGAACACCGCGACTTCAAGCCGGGCTTCCGAAAGGAACGCGGCGACTCCGAAAACGGTTCTCCGAATGAGTTTAAACGCAAAGGTGCTTTCCATGGACGAAAAACAATTCATCACTCCTGAAATTTTCCCGATCAGGAAACTCGGTCCCTGCAACTTTGACTCGCCGCTCGGAAACGACACCACGTTCGTTCCCGACGATGCGGTCATTCTCTACGAGCGTGAATTCAGCGCCATGGCCCAGCGCTTCAAGGAGACCGGACATGTGTTCGCCTTCGAAAAGGCCGGCCCCCGCAAACGCATTTTCCATGATCCCGCCTGGAGCAAGGCCGCCATCCTCACCGCCGGCGGACTCTGCCCCGGACTCAACAACGTCATCAAAAGCCTGACCGTCACGCTCCGCTCCCACTACGGCGTGCCGGCCGTCTACGGAATCCAGTACGGCTACTCCGGACTCAATCCGAAGTGCGGACACCGTCCCGTGGTCCTCGATGAAAACGTCGTCGACGACATCCATGAGCAGGGCGGAACCATTCTCGCCTCTTCCCGCGGCGCGCAGGACACCAAGGTCATGCTCGAGACCCTCATGCGGATGGACGTGAACATGCTCTTCTGCATCGGCGGCGACGGCACGCTCCGTGCAGCCCACGACCTGGCGCTCGAAGCCGAACGCCGCCAGCTCAACATCAGCATCATCGGAATCCCCAAGACCATCGACAACGACATCAGCTGCATGGACCGCACGTTCGGTTTTGAAACCGCCGTCTATGCCACCAACCCCGTGATCACCGTGGCCCACAATGAGGCCAAGGGCGCCTACAACGGCATCGGGTTCATCCATGTGATGGGGCGCGATTCCGGATTCATCGCCGCCTATGCGTCGCTGGCCAACACCCATGTGAATTACTGCCTGATCCCCGAGGAGAAATTCAATCTCGAGGAAGGTCCGAACGCCCTTCTGCCCGCCCTGTTCAAACGCCTGCGCCACCGCCATCACGCCGTGATCGTGGTCGCCGAAGGCGCAGGACAGGACCTGATCGGCGGAAGCCGTCAGACCGACAAGTCCGGAAACATCCTTCACCAGAACATCGGAATGTTCCTCAAGGACAGGATCATGGAATATTCCGCCAAGACCGGAATCGAATGCTCGCTCAAATATTTTGATCCGACCTATTCGATCCGCGGAATTCCTGCAAACGGAACGGACGCTGTGTTCTGTCTGCTCCTGGCCCAGCACGCGGTCCATGCCGCCATGGCCGGATGCACCGACATGGTCGTCGGGCACTGGAACGAGGCGTTTACCCATGTGCCCATTTCCATGGCCACGGAAAAACGCAAGAAGATCGATACGACCAGTCTGCTGTGGCGGTCGGTCCGGCTCATCACCTGGCCGGAATATCAGGACTGAGTCCGGGGAAAACATACGGTCCTTCTCAGTCGACAGGTGTCGACAGAAAGACGGGCGCAGGGCTCTTTGAGTTCTGCCGAGGGTTCAAGGGGCGAGCAGCCCATTGGAAATGCATTAAAATCAGTCATCACATAGAACAGAACCAGCAAACTCAAAAAAGGGAGCTTGAAAATGAATCTCTGTATTCCACACTGTGCCATGGTTTCCGCCGTCTTGATTTCCGCGGCCGCGCTGTGTCCTATGTGCGTTTCCGGGGCCGGGACGCAGTCTCCTGAAGCCGGAACCGTCAGGTCGCCTGCCGCACGCGTGTACACTGTCAAGGTTTCGACGAACCGCGCTGATGCCGTTTATGCGAAAGGCGAAGAAATTGTTTTCCGCGCCCAGGCGCTGGAAAACGGCGTTCCGGTTCCGGCCTGCAGATTCAAATTGGAAGTGACTGCGGACGGACGCTTCAGGAAGACGGAGATCGTCGATTCAAAGGACGGCACGGCATCCATCCGCGTAAAGTTTGATACCGTGGACTGGGTTCATTTTTCGGCACAGCTTCTCGATTCGCAGGGCAAGGCGGTCCGGAATGAAAAGGGACGGCCCGTCACGGGCGAGATCGGCGCCATGGTCGCTCCGCTGGAAATCCGTGCCGCCGGAACCGAACCTGCCGATTTTGATGCCTTCTGGGCCGCCCGCCGCGCTGAACTCGACAAGGTTCCCGTCAAGGCGGTCCTGCAGAAAGTTTCCATCAATGCGAATGCCGACAAGGTTTTCGACTGCTGGGACGTGAAGGTCGACTGTGCAGGAGGCAAACCCGTTTCCGGCTATCTCGTGATCCCGAAAAATGCGAAGGCGAAATCCCTGCCCGCCGTGGTTTCGTTTCACGGAGCCGGGTTCCGGAGCGCGAATAAGGTCTGCCGGGCGAACGCCGTCAGTTTCGATGTGAACGCGCACGGAATCGAAAACGGCAGGCCTGCCGGATTCTATATTGATCTGAGCCGGAACGAACTCAAAAATTATTGGCATTCCGGAAAAGAGGACAGAGAAAAAATCTATTTCAAAGGCATGTATCTCCGCGTGATGCGCGCCCTCGATTATATCAAGACGCGCCCTGAATGGGACGGTCGGCGTCTCGCCGCGACCGGCACCAGCCAGGGCGGGGCCCAGACTCTTGTCGCGGCGGCGCTGGATCCGCAGGTCACGCTTGCCTGCGCCGGAGTTCCCGCCCTCAGCGAACATGCCGGATGCACGGCAGTCCCCGAGCGCCGGAACGGCTGGCCGCAGTTTTACGGTCTTGACCGGCAGGGGCAGATCAGCAATCCCGCGGCGGCAAAGGCCGCGGCCTATTATGACAATGTTTTCTTCGCAAAGCGGATCGGCTGCGAAGTCTGGATCTCCACCGGGTTCATTGATGAGGTTTGTCCGCCCAGCGGCGTCTACGCCGTTTTCAACAATCTGAAAACCGCGAAAAAAACGATGGAAGCGTGTCCGGACATGGGGCATGGGGAAAAGCGTCCCCTCTGCATCAGACGGCTTCAGGAATATCTCAGGTAATTTGATTGGCTCTGTTCTGCATGATGACTGATGTGAATACATTTCCAATGGGCTGCTCGCCCCTTGAACCCTCGGCAGGACTCAAAGAGCCCTGCACCCTGCGCAAAAATTCAATTTTTGCGCTTGTTTTTTGTCGACGCCTGTCGACCAGGGGGAAAAACGGAGGTTTTCCCCCTGAACCCCCGAATCCCTGAAAAAACAGTCAACGTTTCGTACACAGCCATTTGATTTCACCCGTCCTGCGGCCGGAAGATCAGGACCGGGCCCTTCTCAGCATCCCAGGAGCGGGCGTGAGTTGTTCATGCCCGCTTTTTTCAGCAGGAATTTCAGGCCGAGGAAGAACAGGATCAACGCTGCCGTGCACGCAAGTCCGGCGGCGAGGAGCGCAGCCAGATTCCCGGCCGTTCCCGTTCCTGCTGCGGCCCTGGAAAACAGTTTGCATGCCGGTCCGATTATGCTGTTGTGATAGAGGTAGACAGACATTGCGCAGCCTGCCGCCTGATGAACCAGCTGAAGCGGCATTCCGGAAAGGATTCCGGAAAATTTCAGGAAGATGGAAAGCAGCATTGCCGCAAAGGCCATTCTTGCCACAGTCTGAATCGGCATGTTCTCGGAATAAAATATCGTGACCGCCAGCAGGGTGCAGGTCACGATCAGCAGCGGAATCAGGACGGCCCGGCGCTGAATCTTTTCCAGGAATGCCTTCCCGTTCAGGCCCAGCCATAATCCGGAGAGGAAGACCGGGAAAAAGTATGCCGTGTTCCTCCAGAATTCCGTATGTTTCCCGCGTCCGATGAAAAGCAGGGAAATCAGCAGAAGGGAGGAAAGGCCGAACCGGTCTTTTTTCAGAAGTCCTGCAAGAATCGGCGCCGCGGCGAAGAAAAGCAGAATCATGGGAACGAACCACAGCGGAATTGATGCGGTTCCGTACGGAAGGGAAAAAAGAAAATCCCGGAGCAGTTCCAGCGGAGAAAAGACGCCGGAACGGGACATCCTCAGCAGCAGCAGGATCAGGAAACTTGCCGCCGCATAGGGAAGAAAAATGTCGTAAAGCCTTTTCCCGAAGTATTTTCCCCATGTGCTTTTCCCGGAAGAAGGCCCGGCAAAAAAACCGGCAAGCAGGACGAATTCCATGGTTCCTGACTCGAAAAGCGGGCCGGAAATTCCGTACATTCCGGACAATGCGCTTCCGAACTGCATTTCCGCATGCCATGTCACGATCTGGAAGATGGCCGCGCACCGGAGACAGTCAGGCCATGCCAGTCGTGTTCTTTCCGGAGCGGGGATTTTATTTGCGGGCATTTTTTTTCCTCTCTGTCCGTGCTGTTTTTTTGTTGTATTCCATCTGTTCCGCGCGCCGGATCTGCGCCGTCTGGATTTCCTGGCGCGGACCTGCGCGGTAGACCGTCTTCAGCATCGCCGCGACGTTTTCCGGGTCATCCGGTCCCAGACGGTACCGCTCGACCGAACCGTCGGAGAACAGAACGTCGAACCAGGGGCCGTGCGCTCCGGGCGGATCCATCGCCACGACCACGCGGTACGGCAGGGAACTGTCGACCCCGCCGAAATAGCGATAGT
>CAZHPP010000294.1:0-5585 GCA_964534535.1 uncultured Victivallales bacterium
GATCATGATCTTCTTATGGGGCGAGACGGGAACATTGTCGGAAACAGGGGCGTAGGTCGAATAGTAATAATCGGCGTTTTCGGCTCCGGAAACGGGGATTCTGCGGTAGACCGCATGGAGGCCGATGGCCTTCCGGCGGGCGCGGATGTCCTTTTCGCAGACGCCGAAGAGCTTCGCCAGATACTTGTCCGAGAAGCCGTCGCGTTTGGCCTTCACGAGCATCTCGTCGGTGAAGCCGGCCCATTTGACGCGGATCATTTCGAGTTCGAACTTGACGAGCTCGTCGATCTGTTCGATGAACCAGCGGGTGACCTTCGTCATCTTGACGATTTCATCGACGGTGGCGCCCTTCTTGAGGGCCTCGTAGATGAAGAAGTATCTCTGGCTGGAGGGCATGGCGAGCTTGCGGCGGAGTTCGGGGAGGGTCAGGGGCTCGATCTTCTTGACCAGGCCGAGTCCGGCACGGCCGATTTCGAGGGAGCGGACGGCCTTCTGGAAGGCCTCCTTGAAGTTCTGGCCGATGCTCATGACTTCGCCGACGGCCTTCATCTGGGTGCCGAGGAGGTCTTTGGCCTGCGGGAACTTTTCGAACGCCCAGCGCGCGAACTTCACGACCACATAGTCGCCGGAGGGCGTGTATTTGTCGAGCGTGCCGTCGCGCCAGTAGGGGATTTCCTTCAGCGTGAGTCCGGCGGCGAGCCGCGTGGAGACGCTGGCGATCGGGAAGCCGGTGGCCTTGGAGGCCAGGGCCGACGACCGCGACGTGCGGGGGTTGATCTCGATCACGATGATGCGGTCGTCCGCGGGATTGTACGCGAACTGGATGTTGCCGCCGCCGATGATCCCGACCTCGTCCACGATCTTGTAGGCATAGTCCTGCAGACGCTTCTGGAGGCTTTCGGGCACGGTGAGCATGGGGGCCACGCAGAAGCTGTCGCCGGTATGCACGCCCATGGGGTCGACGTTCTCGATGAAGCAGACGGTGATCTTCCTGTTGTCGGCGTCGCGGACGACCTCGAGTTCGAGTTCCTCCCAGCCGGCGACGCACTCCTCGATGAGCACCTGATGGATCATGCTGGCTTCGAGTCCGCGCGCCAGGACGGTGCGGAATTCCTCGACGTTGTAGACGATTCCGCCGCCTGTGCCGCCCATGGTGTAGGCGGGACGGAGCACGACGGGGTAGCCGAACTTCGCGGCGATCTTTTCGCCTTCTTCAACGGAGTGGCATTCCTCGGACTTGGCCATGGGAACGCCGATCCTGTTCATCGTCTCCTTGAAGATGATGCGGTCTTCGCCGCGCTGGATGGCCTTGAGGTCCACGCCGATGACCTTGACGTGGTACTTTTCAAGGACGCCCGCCTCGCTGAGGGCGGTGGAAAGGTTGAGTCCGGTCTGTCCGCCGAGGTTCGGCAGAAGGGCGTCCGGGCGTTCCTTTTCGATGATCTTCTCGAGCCGGTCGACTGTGAGGGGTTCGATGTAGGTGTGGTCCGCCATGCCGGGGTCGGTCATGATGGTTGCCGGATTGGAGTTCACGAGTACGATTTCATACCCGAGTTTGCGGAGCGCCTTGCATGCCTGAGTTCCGGAATAGTCGAACTCGCATGCCTGGCCGATGATGATCGGTCCCGATCCGATGATCAGAACCTTGCGTACGTCTTTACGCTGGGGCATTGTTTTTTTCTCTCTTTCCTCTTTGCTGTCATGGAAGTTCCGGGTTTTCATGCAGTAATTCGGAGCTTTACTATACATCCATTTTTCGCATTTTCAACCTCTCTCTCATGGAAAGATCGTTTTCCGCCGCGATGTGTCGGCTGTGTTATCCCGGCCCGGGTGTGAGCAGAGGAACGGCACAATGCGGCTCTGCCCGTTTTCCGCCGCCTTCCGGAAGGGTCAAACTTTTCCCGCCGGGGACTTGAAAAACACGGAAAACGGGTATATCTTTCCCAAACTTGAAATTCAATATTTTCCGTGGAAGGAACGATATGGGCGGATTTTTCGGAGTTGTATCGGAAAGCGAATGCACCCCCGACCTGTTTTACGGGACGGACTACCACTCGCATCTCGGGACGAAACGCGGCGGCATGGCCGTCACGGATTCCAACGGTGTGATCCGCCGTTCAATCCATGACATCACAAACGCGCAGTTCCGGTCGAAATTCGACTGCGACGTGAAAAGTCTTCCCGGACGCAGCGGAATCGGCGTCATCAGCGACATGGAGGACCAGCCCCTCGTGATCGGTTCCCAGTTCGGAGTCTACGCCCTCGTCTCCGTCAGCAAGATCAACAACATCTCCGAACTCGTCGGCGAAGCCTTCAAAAACGGACAGAGCCACTTTTCCGAAATGAGCACCGGCGACTACAACCCCACGGAAATCATCGCCTCCCTCATCAATTCGAAAGACGACATCTCCGAGGGAATCCAGTACGCCATGTCCCGCATCGACGGCTCCTGCTCCCTGCTGGTCCTGACCGGAGGAAAGGTCTACGCAGCGCGCGACCGCTGGGGACGCACTCCGGTTCTCATCGGGAAACGCCAGGGCGCCTTCGCCGCCGCCATGGAGTCGACCGCATTCCCCAATCTCGGATACGAGCTCGACCACGAGCTCGGCCCGGGCGAAATCGACCTCTTCACCGCCCGTGAATGCAAAGTCCTCCGCAAGCCCGGAAAGGACATGCAGATCTGTTCCTTCTTCTGGGTCTATTTCGGCTATCCCTCCTCCTGCTACGAGGGAGCGAACGTCGAAACCTCCCGCTACAGGAACGGCGCCCTCATCGCAAAGGGCGATCACGCCGACGTGGATTCCGTCTGCGGAATCCCGGATTCCGGCGTGGCCCATGCCATCGGATACGCCAACGCCGCCGGAAAACCCTACATGCGGGCGCTCGTCAAATATACGCCCACCTGGCCGCGGAGCTTCATGCCCCAGAGCCAGGAACTGCGCGACCTCGTGGCCAGAATGAAGCTGGTCCCCATCGATTCCCAGATCGCCGGACGCCGTCTGCTGTTCTGCGACGACTCGGTTGTCCGCGGCACCCAGTTCCGCAACATCGCCAAGCGTCTCTTCGAGCGCGGAGCAAAGGAAGTGCATCTCCGGTCCGCCTCTCCGCCGCTGGCCTTTGCCTGCAAGTACCTGAACTTCTCCCGTTCGAAATCGATTCTCGACCTTGCCGCCCGCCGCGCCATCAACAAACTCGAAGGCGGCGAGCCCGAAGAAGCCGTGCTCCGCGAATATATCACCGCCGGTACCCCGAAGTACAACCGCATGGTCGAGGAGATCCGCAAGAACCTGGGGCTCACCAGCCTGAAATATCAGAGCATCGAAAATCTCGTGAAGGCCATCGGGCTGCCCAAGTCAAAACTCTGCACCTACTGCTTCGACGGCTGCGAAGGCTGTTCCGGAGCCTGCGGCTGCAGAAAGAACTGAATCATTCCCGGAGCAGCCTGAAATGTTCAAAACCCTGATCGTCTCTTCCCTGGTCAAAGTCTTTCCGGAACCGTCGCTTCCGGCGCGGCCGCTTGTGTTTGCCCGCGCCCTCCGCGGCGAGGTGTTTTCCTTCCAGATCGCATTCAAGGCCGACAATTACGGCTATCTCAGCGCAAAGGCCTCCGGAACGCTCGCGCCCTGCGTCAGGATCCGCTCCGTCAAGGCCATGCCTTCCGATTATCCGGCCGACGACTGTTCTTCCGGGCCTGAGGAGGACAACGGTCTGCTCAAGGGCGGAATGCCCGGGCTTTACCCCGACCTCCTCACCGATCTCTATCAGGGACACATTGCAAAGCTCCAGAAATACGTCTGGGCCTCCCTGTGGGTCACCGTCGACATTCCGGGCGACTTCACTCCCGGCGAATACGATCTCGAGGTCGAGCTGAAGAGTCTGGCCTTCGGAACGTTTCAGCCGGACGGCGTCATTTCCCGGACCGTCAAACTTCCCATCCGGATTCTCAGCCATCGGCTTCCCGACCAGGAAATCAAGCGTCTGGAATGGTTCCACGCCGACTGCATCTGGTACAAGTACGGAGTCCCCTGCTGGAGCGAAGAGCACTGGGAACTCCTCCGCAAATACATTTCCAATGCCGCTGCCCACGGGATCAACGTCATGTACACTCCGCTGTGGACTCCGCCGCTTGACACCGCCGTCGGCTCCGAGCGTCCCACCGTCCAGCTGCTTGACATCCAGTTCAAAAAGGGGAAATATGCCGTCGGGACGGAGCGTCTGGAACGCTATGTGAAGCTCGCCCTCGACTGCGGCATGAAATACTTTGAAATGTCCCACGCCTTCACCCAGTGGGGCGCAAAGGCGACTCCGAAAATCATCGTGAAGGTCAACGGGAAAGAGGAGAAGAAGTTCGGCTGGAACGTCCCTGCGGACTCTCCCGAATATGCCGAGTTCCTGAAACAGGTGCTTCCCTCCGTCCTGAACGTGCTCCGCAAATACCATCTTCAGGGAAAGTGCTGGTTCCCCGTTTCCGACGAACCTTCGCCGGAAGGGATCGAAAGCTACTCCGCCGCGGCCAGGCTTCTGCGTTCCAATATCGGCGAATTTGAAACGCTCGACGCGCTCAGCCATTACGAATTCTATGAAAAGGGACTCGTCGGCAATCCCATTCCCGCCGTCGGCGCAATCGAAAGCTTCGTCGGGAAGGTCGATCCTCTCTGGATCTATTACTGCTGTGCCGGATTCCGCGTCACCAACCGTTTCTTCGCCATGCCTTCGCCGCGGACCCGCGTCCTCGGAGTGCTGCTTTACCTCTACAACGTCAGCGGTTTCCTCCAGTGGGGCTACAACTTCTGGTACTCCCAGTACTCCATGAACAAGGACATCGACGTCTATCTGGTGACGGACGCCGACCGCTCCTTCCCGTCGGGCGACGCCTTCCTGGTTTATCCCGGGAAAGACGGCCCGGAGGACTCCATCCGCAATGAAGTGCTGCGCGAAGCCTTCCAGGACCACCGCCTGCTCCGGCTCCTTGAAAAGAAGATCGGCAGACAGGCCGTGCTCGACATGATCAATGACGGAGTCGGGTACAAGATCAGCATGAAGCTGTTCCCGCAGTCCGAAGAATGGATCCTCGGACTCCGCAACCGCCTGATGAAAAAACTCGACGAGTGAAAGAAAGGGTTCTGCCATGGCCGGTGTAATTCTGGATGACGTCTGCAAGATGTTCGACGGCGGCGTATTCGCCGTGCGCCACATGTCCCTGGAAATCCGCGACCGCGAATTCATGGTGCTCGTGGGACCCTCCGGATGCGGAAAGTCCACCGCGCTCCGCATGATCGCCGGACTCGAGGAAGTCAGCAGCGGAAAGATCTCCATCGGCTCCCGCGTCGTCAACGACGTTCCCCCGAAGGACCGGGACATCGCCATGGTCTTCCAGAACTATGCGCTTTATCCCCACATGACCGTCTTCGAGAACATGGCGTTCGGACTCAAGCTCCGCAAGACTCCGAAGCCCGAAATCGCGAAACGGGTCCAGGAAGCCGCGGAAATCCTCGGAATCAAGGACCTTCTCCAGAAAAAACCGGGCACTCTTTCCGGCGGACAGCGCCAGCGTGTAGCCGTGGGCCGCGCGATCGTCCGCAAGC
>CAZHPP010000295.1:0-5580 GCA_964534535.1 uncultured Victivallales bacterium
TAGAACATCCGCATGTACCGGTATTTTCCCTTGATGCGGTCGACCGGACACGGCATCAGCTCGGAAATCGCGGTCGCCTTGTCGAGATAGCGCTGAACCGCCTTCATGAGGACGGGGTCGAACGCAGCAATCTTTTCCGGCTGTTCCGACTCGTAATGCAGCGTGATCATGTGCGAATAGGGCGGGCTCTACAGACTTTCGCGGACGGGCAGCTCGTCGTCGTAGAAGGCCTTGCAGTCGTGCTCCGCGGCGGCGACGATGGCCGGATTGAACGGGGAACAGGTCTGGAAAATCACTTCGCCGTGCGTCTCGCCGCGTCCGGCGCGTCCGGCCACCTGCGTGAGAAGCTGGAAGGTCCGCTCCGAACACCGGAAGTCGTTCACGAAGAGCCCCATGTCCGCATTGATCACGCCCACGAGCGTCACGTTGGGGAAATCGAGCCCCTTCGCGATCATCTGGGTTCCCACCAGGATGTCGAATTCGCCCCTGCGGAATTTTCCCAGGACTTCCTCGTAAAGGCTCGGACGGATCATGGAGTCGGAATCCATCCGCGCGACCCGCGCCCCGTGGAACGCGGCAAAGGAGATGTTTTCGATCCGTTCCGTGCCCGCACCGGAAAGCCGGAGTTCGAGCGAACCGCATTTCGGGCATTTTTCCGGAGCCTTGACCATGGCGCCGCAGCGGTGGCAGGTCAGCACGCCCGTCTTCTTGTGGTAGGTGTAGGGCGACCCGCAGTCGGGGCATTCCGCCACATAGCCGCAGTCCTTTTCCGGACACCGCAGGCTTTTGGCGTAGCCGCGCCGGTTCAGGAACAGGATGGTCTGTTCGCCGTGTTCGATCCGGAGCTTCACGGCCTCGATCAGGTCTTTGGAAAGGAACGGCAGATGCCCGTCCTCGGTTTCCTCCAGCCGCATGTCGATCACATGGACCTGCGGAAGGACGATGTTCGGATCGGTGCGCTTCGTCATGACGGCGAGCGCGTATTTCCCGGTCAGCGCGTTGTAGTGCGATTCGAGCGAGGGCGTGGCGGAGCCCAGGATCACGCAGGCGTGCTCGAGCCGGGCGCGCATCACGGCGGCGTCCCGGGCATTGTAGCGCGGAGCCTCCGACTGCTTGTACGAGCCGTCGTGCTCCTCGTCCACGATGATGAGCTTCAGGTCGCGGAACGGCGCGAACAGAGCCGAGCGCGCCCCCACGCAGATGCGCACCTTGCCGTCATAGACTTTCATCCATTCGTCGCGGCGTTCGCCGTCGGAAAGGCCGCTGTGGAGCACGCTCACCATGTCGCCGAACCGCGCGCGGAACCGTTCGACCGTCTGCGGCGTCAGCGAAATTTCCGGCACCAGCACGATCGCGCTGCCGCCGTTCCGCAGCGCATAGTCGAGCGACTGCAGATAGACTTCCGTCTTGCCGGAACACGTCACCCCGTGGAGCAGAAGCACATGCTGCGGAATTTTTCCGTCCAGCATGGCATGAATCTTTTCGAGCGCGGCGGACTGTTCCTGCGTGGGCGGGAGGGCCGCCGTGCGCACGACTTCCATGCCCTTGAACGGGTCGCGGTACTCCTCGCGTTCGATGCACTGGAGGATGCCCGCGCGCACGAGCGTGTCGATCTGCGGCTTGCCGCATCCGATCTTCAGCAGGATCACGTCCCGCGTGAGTTCGTGTTCGAGCATCAGCAGCTTGACGATTTCGATTCTGGCCTTGAACCGGGCGTTCTTCGGGTCGTTCACGAACGCGGCGGCCTTGTCATAGTCGAGCACGGAACAGCAGGCACGCATCTTCGCCTTGACTTTCCCGCTGCGGACCGCGCCCGGAAGCAGGTTCCTCACCGTGAGTTCGCGCGGACAGCAGTAGTATTCGGCCATCCAGTCGGCCAGCTTCAGCAGGGATTCGGGAATGTCGGGCGTGTTTTCGCAGACGGAGTCGATCTGCTTGAGGTCCGGAAAATCGGAATGGTCCGCAAGCTCCATGACCCACGCCTGACGCACGCCGCCCTTTCCGAACGGCACGTTCACGCGCATCCCGGGACGGATTCTTCCCGCCAGCGCGTCCGGAACGGCATAATCGAACAGACGGTCGAGCGAAAGGTTGACCGTCACGCGCGCAATGGTGTTTCCTGGCATTTTTTCCGATTTCCTCTTGCGATTTGACAAATGACGGATTATAATAACGCATCGAACCGTTTTTGCAAATCCTCCGGAGAAATTATTTTGGATACCGAATGCAGAATCCTGGAAAACGGCACGCTGAAAAACGACTATCGGAAAATCGTCTTCCACGCGCCGGAAATCGCGGCCGCCGCCCAGCCCGGCCAGTTCGTCCATGTGATGATCCCGGACTGCGGGGAACGAATCCTCCGCCGTCCGTTCAGCATCTGCGGATACAATGCTTCCGCCGGCACGCTCGCCGTCGTCTACAAGATCGTCGGCGAAGGCACGAAAGCGCTCGCGCGCGCCGTTCCCGGCACGCTCTGCCGCATCATGGGTCCGCAGGGGAAGGGCTTCCCCATGCCGGAACGCGGCGAAACGCCCGTCGTCATTGCGGGCGGCTACGGCGCCGCCGCAACCCTTCCGCTCGCACGCCGCTCCGAAAATCACGGAATCCTGCTGCTCGGCGCCCGCTCGAAGACAGACGTCATTCTTGCCGATGACTACCGCGCCGCCGGGTTCGAGGTCCGGATCGCCACGCAGGACGGCTCCCTCGGGACCAGAGGCCTGGTCACGGAGCTTGTTCCCGACGCGCTCAAGGCCTGTTCCGGAACGCCCGTCCTTTACGCCTGCGGCCCCAACGGAATGCTTCTCGCCGTGGCCGGACTCGCGGAAAAACTTTCGCTCAAGGCCTTCGTGAGCCTCGACCAGCACATGTGCTGCGGAATCGGCGCGTGCTTCGCGTGCGTGGTCAAGGTCAAAGATTCCTCCAGCCCCGACGGCTGGAGATATTCCCGTTCCTGCAAGGAAGGGCCGGTCTATCCGGCTCAGGAGGTGTACCGTGGCTGACATGACCGTAAAACTGGGACCGCTCGAACTGAAAAATCCGGTCATGACCGCTTCCGGAACGTTCGGCTACGGCAGCGAATATGAAGACTTCTTCGATCCCGCCCTGCTGGGCGCCGTCGTCGTGAAGGGCGTGACCGTGCGCCCCGTCCACGGCAATCCCACGCCCCGTGTGGCGGAAACCGCCTCCGGAATGATCAACGCCATCGGTCTTCAGGGGCCGGGAGTCGAGAATTTCCTTCACGGGGAGCATTATCTTCCCTGGCTCAGGACTCACAAGGTTACGACGATCGTGAACATCTGGGGCCGCAGCGTGGCCGAATACGCCGAAACCGCCGAGCGCCTCTCCGCCGAATCCGAAGGGATCGCCGCACTCGAAATCAACGTCTCGTGTCCCAACGTGAAGGAGGGCGGAATCTCCTTCAGTTCGGATCCGGTCAAGATGGCCGGAGTCGTTTCCGCCGTGCGCAATGTCACAAAACTTCCGCTCATCACCAAGCTCAGCCCGAACGTCCGCAGCATGCCCGAATTCGCACGTGCCGCGGCGGGCGCGGGCTCCGATATCGTTTCCATGATCAACACGATCCCCGCCATGGCGGTCGACATCGAGACGCGCCGTCCGAAGATCGCCAACGTGACGGGCGGCCTCAGCGGTCCCGCCGTGAAGCCCGTCGCCGTCAAGATGGTCTATGAAACGGCGAAGGCGCTCGACATTCCGATCATCGGAATGGGCGGAATCTGCGACTGGCGGGACGCCGCCGAATTTCTGATCGCCGGTGCATCCGCGGTGGCCGTCGGGACCGCCATTTTCCGCGATCCCTGCGCCCCGCTCTCCGTCCTGAACGGACTCGGCGAATGGCTCGACTCGCGCGGAATCGGATCCGTCCGCGACATCATCAAAACCGTGAAACTCTGAAGCATGAACGGATTCCGGCCCTCGGACATTCCGGCAAAACCGGGCGTGTACGTCTACCGCGACCGCTTCGGCGAGGTGATCTATGTCGGCAAGGCCGCAAATCTCCGCCGCCGCATGTCCCAGTATTTCCAGCCCTCGCGCGAAAGCCGCGCCGACCCCAAGCTCCGGAGCCTCGTCGCCTCCATCGACAGCTGGGAATTCTTCACCGTCCGCAGCGAGGACGAATCCCTGCTCCTCGAATCGCGCTTCATCAAGGAGTACGCCCCGCGCTACAACATCCTCCTGCGCGACGACAAGCGCTATCCCATGCTCAAGATCGACCGAGCCGAAAAATTTCCGCGCATCCGCCTCACCCGTCTGAAAAAGAACGACGGCGCGCTCTATTACGGGCCGTTCCCGCACGGAACCGCGCTCCGCACGCTCGCCGAATACCTCACGAAGCGCTGGGGACTCCGCTCCTGCAAGACCGCCTGTCCCGGCCCCGACGACCGCAGACACTGCATGGCCGGAACCGTCCGCGACTGCTGCCGTCCCTGCGACGGCACCGCTTCCGAAGAGGAATACACGCGCCGTCTGGAGTCCGCAATCGCCGTGCTCGACGGCTCCATTCACGACGCTCTCGAAGACCTCACGATCCAGATGACAGAAGCCGCCTCGAAACAGCAGTTCGAGAAGGCTGCCCTTTACCGTGACGTGATCGCCAACATGAAGGCCCTCTGCGGCGGAAAGCTCCGTTCGTTCGAGCGAGCCGAACTGCCCACGGACGCCGGTGCCGAATCTGTTGCCGACCTCGGAAAGGCCCTCGGACTCCCGAACCCGCCCGAAATGATCGAAGGCTTCGACATTTCCAACATCGGCGGCACCCTCGCGGTCGCCAGCCTCGTCCAGTTCCGCCACGGGAAACCCGACAAGTCAGGGTACCGCCGCTTCCGCATCAAAACGGTCGAGGGCAGCAACGACTTCGCCATGATGCGCGAGGCCGTCACGCGCCATTTCCAGCACATTCTTTCCGGCGACGGCAAGTGTCCCGATCTGCTCATGGTCGACGGCGGCAAAGGCCAGCTGAGTTCGGCCCTCGATGCGCTCGTCGCGCTGGACGTCCCGCCGTTCCCCGTGATCGGACTCGCAAAAAAACACGAGGAAATCTTCGTCCCCGGACGCGAGGACCCGGTCGTGCTCGACCGGACGCGTCCCGCGCTCAAACTTCTGCAGGCCCTGCGGGACGAGGCGCACCGTTTCGCCGTTTCCTACCACCGCGAACTCCGCATGAAGCGGATCGAGGAATCCGTGCTGGACGAGATCGAAGGCCTCGGCGAGGCGCGCAAGATCGCGATCCTGCGCGAATTCGGCTCCGTCGCCATGCTGCGGAAGGCGTCGGCGGAAGAGATCGCGCGGCGGGTTCCGGGCGTGGGTCCCGTGCTTGCGCAGACCGTGCACGATTACCTCGCCGCGCGTCAGTAAGCGGTTCAGCCCTTTCCGACCAGTCCGGAAAAAATCGCGGCGAACCACCCGGAAGCCAGAATCGCCCACAGGACCACTCCGTGAATCACCGGACGCAGCCCCAGTTCCTTCAGTTTGTCGCGCGTCAGGTTGGAGCCGATCATGAAAAGCGTCATGATCATCAGATACTGCGAAAGCTCCTTCAGGAACGTTCCGGCCGGAGCCGCT
>CAZHPP010000296.1:0-5579 GCA_964534535.1 uncultured Victivallales bacterium
GACATGCTGAACGAAATGGGCATGGGCCGTGCCGCGAAGAAGCGCGGAATCACGGCGCTCCTGATGCCGGAAATCCGGTTTGAGAACGCGCCGAACTATCTTGCGGAGGACTTCAACAGCCGCATGGAAGCCGGACTTCTGCAGAGCGGAGTCCGTCTCCAGAACCTTCAGTCCGTGGCGAAGATTCTGCAGAAGAACAACATCGGCAAGCTGTACGAGGTCGAACCGGCCATGTACCGCAGGATCGGCGACCTTCTGCGGGTCGACTTCCTGGCCCAGGCCGTCATCAACCGGTTCACGCTCGTGAAGACGACGGAAACCATTGCGGTTTCGCGCCAGACCGTCACGCGCTATGTGGGAACCATCGAGGGCTTCGTGAAGATCATTTCCGCGCAGACCGGCGAAATCGTCGCAACGGTCCCGTTCCGCAAGAGTCAGGACTTCGACGGCTCCGTCGAAACCTCCGACTACACGGACTACGGCAAGTACATCATCGACGCATGCGTTCCGGAACTGATTCCCTACATGGCGCCGAAACTCAAGTAAGGTCCGGAGCTTCCGCATGAACACACCGAAAATTCTTTTTGCTGGTCTGCTGCTCGGAACCGCCGCGGTGTTCTGCGGCGGGTGTTCGAGCATCGTCAACGCGCACCGCCAGAAGGAATCCATGATGGCCGGGTACATTTCCGGGCAGATGGAGCCCGTGCGGGAGACTTTTGCCGAAAAGCTCAGCGAACCGACCGCCTTCAACGGATCGACGGTGGGCTCCGGCGATGAAACAATGTGGCGTCTGGAGGCCGGTTCGTTCTGCTTCCTGACGGGGCATTACGACCTCAGTCTCCGAAGCTTCGAACGGGCCGAAGCCCTGATCGGGGACTTTGACCAGCGGGCCGTGGTCAACCTGCGGCGCGCCGGGGCGGAAAGCGCCATGCTCTTCACCAACCCCAACGCGCTGCCGTACCGCGGACTCTGCCGCGACCGCATCATGATCCCCGTGTTCAAGGCGTTCGACTATCTCGGCAAGAACGATGATTCCGGGTTCCGCACGGAACTGTTCCGGCTCCGCAGCACACAGGACAAGGTCCTGGCCGACTATCACAGCTATTTCCAGGCGGAAAGCCAGGCGGTCGAACAGAGCCGCAGCACCAATTCCCAGGCCGTTTCCGGAACCGATGCGAACTCCCTGCTTTCCGATCCCCGCAACCAGTCGCTTGCCGCCCGGATCGCGGAAACGAAGCAGGCCGCCCACCGCGGCTTTGCCGGATTCCTGAACCCGTTCGCCATCTTCCTTTCCGGCTACGGCTATGCGCGGGACAACGATTTCCAGAATGCGTCCGTCGATTTCGAGCGTCTCTTCAAGGCCATGCCGCAGAACCCGATGGTCCGCCGCTATTTCAAGACCGCCCTGATTCAGGCCGGGAAACCTATTCCGGAAGAACTGAAGAAGGATGCACCTCTCGAATTTCCCATCGGCCGGAACAATGTGCTCGTGGTGTTCGCCAACGGCCGGAGCGCAGCGTTCCGCCAGGTCTCAATTTACATTCCGGTGGTGTTCCCCGGATACGCCACGGTCGCCGCGGTCGCATGGCCCGTCTGCGAATATTACCCTGCCTCCTTCCGGACCCTGCGGGTCACGTCGGACGGCAAGGCTTCGGAAACGGCCGTCATTGCGGATATGGACGGAATCCTTTCGCAGGAGTACACGGACCGTCTGCCGGGCATGATCGCGCGGATCGTCCTGAGCACGGCCGTGAAGGAGTTCGGCAGCTATGCGGCCACCCGCGCGGCGGCTCAGGCAAACGAATTCGCCGGCGCCGCAACGGCCATCGGCCTGGCAGCCTACAAGATCGCCATGAACACGGCGGACACCCGCACATGGGAGATTCTCCCGAAGGAGTTTCAGGTCCTTCAGATCCCCATGCCCGCAGGACGCAGATTCACGATTCAGCCGGACAGCGCCGCTCCGTCGGAAGTCGTCATTCCGGCGCAGGCGGAGTCCGCGATCGTCTATGTGAACGCTCCGGGCTCCGGATATTCTTACACCGTCTTTTCACTGAACTCAAGATAACGGAAAGGTAAACAACAAATGAAAACATGGAAAATTCTGGCGGCAGCCGCGGGCATCCTCTGCTTTGCGGGATGCCAGAACTCGGTCAACTCCGTGGAAAACGCGGATAAGAACGCCGCCCCCAGCATCGTGGCGGACAAACGGTATGTGACGGACGGATTCCTGAAGGACCGTCTGCTTCTGCGCTCGGTCAAGATGGGCCCCGCCGCCACAGGCTGCATGACCGCCGAAGTGACAGCCGTCAACGCGAGAACCGGCGCAATGTCCCAGTTCTGGAGCTGGTTCACGGGCGAAAATCCGTACAGCGTGGACTACCGCTTCACCTGGCAGGACGGCAAAGGGATTTCGGTCGAGTCGCCGCTGACGCCTTCGTGGCGGAGGGTCACGATCCATCCGGGGGAGACGGTGTTCTTCAATTCCACGTCCCCGAGCCCGGACTGCCGGGATTTCGTCCTTCAAGTCAAAGAATCGGAATAACAGGAGGTTTTCACCATGAAAATCATGAACAGGATGATCCTCGGCGGAGCCGCCGCCATGCTGCTCGCCGGATGCGGAACGTCGTCGGAATATGTGGATTCCACGGATACGACGATCGCCGTCAAGAACAAGACCGCCATGAGCTCCTCGGACTGGGTGATCATCAGCCAGCAGGCGGGGAACGCCATGCTCTCCTCCCGCGAATTCGCCGAGTTCCTGCAGGACTATCAGGCGGACGCCGAGAAGAAGCTTCAGGCGGCCCGCGCCGCGGGCGAACAGCTTTCCGCCCGCGAGGAACGCACCGCGAAAAAACCGCTGCTGATGCTTTCCGACATCACCAACAACACCGACGAGCATATCGACTCCAAGCTGATGACCGAACGTCTGCGCGAAGTGCTCTTCAACAGCGGGAAGGTCCGCTTCACGACCTACGCGGCTGGCAGCACGCAGGCGGTTGACGCCGCCACCGCCCAGGCCCGCGACCTCGCCCGCGACCCGAACATCAAACAGCGCACCGCGCTCCAGCGCGGCAAGGTCAACGCCTATGATCTTTCCCTTTCCGGAACGATCATCAAGCAGACGGCGCAGGACGGACGCTCCAACGAGCTTTCCTATTTCTTCAGCCTTCAGCTGACGGACAACGAGACCGGCCAGGGAGTCTGGACCTACACGAAGGAAATCAAGCGCCAGCATCTGCAGGGCGCGTTCGGCTGGTAATCCGGCCGGAAAACGATATGGAGAGAAATCTGAGATGAATGCGAAAATGACCGTTCCGGCCTTTGCCGCGGCGGTTCTCGCCCTGGCCGGATGCACCGGAATCGAAACCTTCGACTACGCCTCGGCGCCCGGACCGGCCGTCCGGTTCCAGGAATCCGCAGGGGCCGCGAAATCGGTGGCCGTCCTGCCCTTCCTGGACCAGCGCGGCGCAAAATACTTCGACCCCGCGAAGCGCGAGGAAGCCGAAGACCATCCCGCCGGAGACCACGGCTCCTTCTGGCTCGGAATGTTCCCCCTGATCCCGTTCGGATACGTCGAGAAGGAGGAGCCCGAAAACAGCGAGGACTTCGTCACGATCGGACGCTGGCAGTTCGACCTCAGGAACGACCTGACCGCGGCCGCCGTGTCCAGTCTGAAGAGTTCCAACCTGTTCTCCTCCGTGACCGCCGCCCGCAGCGCAAAGGAGACCGACGCCGATTATCTCTGGCGCGCCAGAGTCACCAACACGCGCTACAGCGGCGTGATCATCACCTACGGGATCACATACCTGCTTTCGCCTGTGCTGTGGGTCCTGGGAGCGCCGGACGGCGTTTCCGGCAACGATTTCTGCGTAACCTACGAGCTGATCGACCGCGCGGGCGGACAGGTCCTCTGGACCTACAACTACCGCGGACACGATTATGTGACGCACTGGATCTATGCCCGCATGGGAAAGGACGTCAGCCTTTATCCGAAGCTGATGAAGCAGTCCATGAGCGGCGCGCTCTACAACCTGAATGCGCGTCTGCCTTCGCTGAAGAAATGACATTCCGGGTTCCCGGACATGTCTGAGAAAAAAGGGCCGGTTCGCACCGGCCCTTTTTTTGCGCCCTGAAATTATCTTGCCGGGGCGGGAAGTCCTTCGGGAAAGTGAAGGTCCATCTGCGGGAACGGCATTTCGATCCCCTCGGCTTCGAATTCGGCCAGGACGAGCTTCATGTATTTGGAGGAGACTTCTTCATAATCCTTCGCGTTGATCCAGAGGAAGGCAATCATGTTGATTCCGCTGTCGGCGAACTCGCGGCAGACGATTTCGGGAGCCGGGTCGGCATAGACTTCGGGCATGGCGCGGGCGACCTTCAGCATGGCGGCGCAGACCTTCGCCATGTCAGAACCGTAGGCAACGGAAACGGTGAGGGCGCGGCGCATCATGGGATTGTTCCGGGTCCAGTTCTTGAAGTTCTTGTCGATCACGCGCGTGTTGGGGAGAATGATCACGGAACCGTCCTCGCTCTCGACGACCGTGGCGCGGATGCTGATCTGCGTGACGCGCCCGAAAATGCCGTCGAACTCGATGATGTCGCCGGGGCGGACGTTCTGTCCGGCGAGCAGGATGATTCCGGCCACGAAGTTTTCGAGCACGTCCTTGAGCGCGAAGCCGGCGCCCATGCTCAGGCCGCCCAGCACGACCAGGATGCTTGAGGAGTTCACACGCAGCATCACGAGCACAAAGATGATGAAGAGCGCCCAGGCGGCATAGACTCCGAGCGTGAGGAAGGAGGGGATCGCGCCGGCGTCGGCGCGGCTCGAATAGATGTCGTGCACGAGCCCGCGTGCGAGTCCGATCAGGAAGCGCATCAGGAAGAAGGCGACCACGATCGCGATGAGGTCGGTCACGCAGAAGCGGCAGATCTGCTCGGGCAGCGGCAGGGTCTTGCGCAGGAGTTCCTCCCAGTCGGAGAGGTGATAGGTCGTCACCAGGATCGAGAAGAGGCTCCACAGCAGGTAGAGCCAGAGTCCCGGAATGGCAAGCGAGGTGAGGACGTTGCGGAAGTGATGGCGCTTCGGGGAAGTCCGGATCACGCGGACGATCGTTTCCGTGAGCGCCAGGACCGCCTGGAACTGGACGATTCTGGAAAGGCAGATCAGGATCAGCGTGAACCCGATGTACGTTCCGCCGAAGAACGCGCAGAACGCAGAGCTCAGAAACACGAGTTCGGTGAAGATTCCGAGCACGGTGTCAAGCACGGGATACCGCCTGATGCAGAGAAGGACTCCCAGCCAGACGGCAGCCGCCAGGGAAAACACCGGAAGCAGCACGGTCAGGGATTCGTATCCGATCAGCAGAATGTAAAGAATCTTCATGACAAGGGTGACGGCGATCAGCGGGAAGTACATGAGGTAGCATCCCGGCCACGCGCTGCGTTCCATGCGGAACGCCAGCGCCAGATTCAGTCCGCCGAGGCTCATGATGAAATATCCGAGCTGCTGGAGCGTGGAATCTTCCACGGAAGAAGCCACCTTTCCGGAAAGGAGCACGGAAATTCCGGCGCCGATC
>CAZHPP010000297.1:0-5542 GCA_964534535.1 uncultured Victivallales bacterium
GAGGCCGGAGTCGAAGACTCCGAGCGGGCGGTTGTCAGCCTTTGGAAACGTATTCATTTTTTTCGACCAGCGTTGTATAGATGTTTTCGAGTTCCTTCTTGCGGCGTTTGTCGCAGGAATTGTAGTTGTATTCGCGGTACATTCCGTGTTCGACCTTGGAGACGAAGGCGTTGATTTCGGTGTCGGCGAGGGTCTGCGGATGGGCGGCCCAGCAGCGCATGAAGATCTGTTCGTGGAGTTCCTGCTTCCCGAGGCGCGGGATCGTGATGGGACGGGCGCATGTCTCGAGCTGATAGTCCTTGAGGGCGGCGATCAGGCGGGTGTAGTCGGTGCGTTCGGCATGAAGGCGCGGGAACTTGTATTCCATCACTTCGGAGCGGGAATCGTCGTCGCCGCTGCGGCAGTAATGGAACTTGCGGTCGAGGAAGTTGAGGCTGTTGGAGGCGTTGGTATCCAGTTCGCGGTTGAAGATCCTCCATTCGCGGAGCACGCCGTTCTCGTCGTGGCGGAGGTCGCCGCCGAGCAGAAGCAGGCAGACCAGATCCGGCTCCTTGTGCGGAGTATCCGTGATGACGGAGCGTCCGCCGATTCTGGGCAGCTCCATGGAGATGTGAAGGCTGTGCGGCGGAATTCCGAGGAATTCCACGGCCTCGTTGATGACCATGGACATGCCCCACGGGCAGTCGAAGAGGGGACGCGAGAGGTCGGACCCGATGCTGAAGCGTCCGAGCGCATATTCCAGGAATCCGCGCTGGCGGATGTTTCCGCCGACGATCGGACGGTGGGAGTCGATGTGCCCGCCGAGGCGCCACAGCCGGCGCTGAAGGTCGAAGTCGCTGAACCAGTAGAAGCTGTCGTAAAGCGCGTCCTCGCCGGGATCGGCGTAGACGGCGCGGGACCCCAGTTCGCTGAATTCGAGTTCCGCGCCGAGCGGCGTGGGGGTGGAATACCAGTTGGATTCCACATAATCGACGCAGGAGGCCATGGCGGCGCGGTCGTAGAGGCTGTCGGCCAGGCTGATGCAGCCGGTGGCGTATTCACGGTAGGTGCGGCCTTCGACCGCGCGGTCCAGCTGTTTTTCGGCCATCAGCTTTTCGATTTTCGGGCGGAGATAGCTGCAGTACATGAAGGCGAGCAGGATGCTGATTCCGTGGCGGTAATACTTGTGGGCCACGCGGACGGCGTCATGGAAGTCGTTCCGGGCGCGGTCGGCGAACTGGTTGAAGATGATGTGCCGGCAGACGAGATTCATGTAGTTGTCCGCGTAGGGGCGGATGGAGGGATGCGTGAAGAGGGCGGAAAGCTTCGGCGGGCGGGCCTCCGTGAAGGTCTGGCTCATCACATAGTTGCAGACGTAGTCGCCGTCGAAGTTGGATTCGATCACGGAGTCGATTTCGGAGCCGAGCAGTTCGCGGAGGGCGCGGCGGTTGAGTTCGGTGTCGGCGGGATTGTCGGGGTCGACGCCGGATTCCGCGAGCAGCTGGTCGATCTTCCGCTCCAGATACTGGCTGTAGCGGTCCTCGAAATGGATTTCCTTGGCGAACGCGCGCTGGAGGGAAGGCACATTGCCGATATAGGTTTCGCAGCGGCGGCGGAGTCCGTCCGCTCCGCGCACGACCACGGGCCGGCGGAAGTAGAGTTTGCCTTCGTCCTCGAAGGAGTCGAGACGGGCGAGTTCGTCCTGGGTGAGATGCCGGAGCAGTTTTCCGCGGACCTGGGCGCCGTTCTGCCGGACGATGAAGAAGAATGCGCCGGGCGGCACGATCCGCATGTAGTTGTGAAGCATGGCGGGTTCGCTTTCCACGGAGCGGTTCAGGAGCAGCTGGACATGCTTGTCGCTGAGCATGGTTCCGTAGACGAACAGGTCGCGTTCGTCGCCGCGCGAACCGTTCCACGCTTCGAGTGTCGCTTCACGGGAACGGCGGTGTTTTTTCTCCGCAGTCATGATTCCTTTGAACAATCGGCCGCGTTCACTTCGAGGAGGACGGCCGTTTCGTCGCAGCAGTCCTTTTTCCGGCAGATCACGCAGTCGCTCCAGATTTTTTCCGGGAACATGGATTTATCCACGATCCGGAATCCGAGCCTCAGAAAAAGATTGTACCGGTAGGTCAGGGAGAAGATCTTTGCTGGTTCCCTGCGCCGGCGCATGGTTTCCACAAGAAAGGTGACGATTTCAGTCCCCAGGCCGCGTCCGCAGAATTCGGGCAGGATCGCGAACGAGCGGACTTCATAAAGCCCGCCCCCGTAGTTCCTCAGGGCGGCGCACCCGGCAAATTTTCCGTCCACTTCCGCCAGATGGAAATTCTTGATCTTTTCCAGAATGTCTTCGGGGGGCCGGGGCAGAAGCAGACCTTTCCCGGCGTAAACCGAGAGCAGGTCGTGAATCTTCATGACGTCGGACCCGGCGGCGAACGGATTTTCCTCGGAAGCCGGCCGGATGACAAGCGTCCCCCCGGCCATCAGGAACGGGCTCCTGCGGTTTTCTTCCCGGCGGAATGCCGGCGGACGGTTTTCTTTCCGGAATTTTTCTGTCTGGAAACTCCGCCTTCGGAATAAAAGTCGATTTCCCGGAACTTCTGATAGCGCTGACGCATCAGTTCCTCCGGGGGCATGTCCTTGAATTCGTTCAGGGAGGCGATGACGCGCTTCCGGAGCATTTCCGCCGCGGCGTCATAATCCTTGTGCGCACCGCCGAGCGGTTCGGGAACCACTTCGTCGACCAGCTTGAGCTTCAGCAGGTCATGGGCGGTGAGCTTGAGAGCCTCGGCCGCCTTGGCGGAATAAGCGCGGTCCTTCCAGAGAATCGCGGCGCAGCCTTCGGGCGTGATGACGGAATAATAGGCGTTTTCCATGATGAGCAGCTTGTTGCCCACGCCGAGCCCGAGCGCGCCGCCCGAGCCGCCTTCGCCGATCACCACGCAGATGATCGGAACGCCGAAGCCGAACATGTCGCGGAGATTTACGGCGATCGCTTCGCCGATGTGCCGCTCTTCGGCGGCCACGCCGGGAAACGCTCCTGGCGTGTCAATGAAGGTGACGATCGGCAGCTTGGCGAGCACGGCCATTTCCATCAGACGGTGCGCCTTGCGGTAGCCTTCCGGGTGGGGGCACCCGAAGTTGCGCATGACGTTTTCCTTGGTGTTGCGGCCCTTCTGGGTGCCGATCAGCATGACGGGGCGTCCGTCGATCTTGGCAAATCCGCCCACCACGGCCGGGTCGTCGGAAAATCTGCGGTCGCCGTGGAATTCCATGAAGTCCGTGCAGATCCGTTCGATGTAGTCCAGTGTGTACGGCCGGTTCGGGTGCCGGGCCAGCTGGACGCGCTGCCAGGCGGAAAGATTGCCGTAGATGGATTTTTCCATGGTTTCGATCTTGGCGCGGAGCGCGGCGACTTCGGCCCCGACATCGATCTTGCTCGATGCGGAAAGCGCTTCCCATTCGGCGAGTTTGGATTCCAGTTCGGCCACCGGCTTTTCAAATTCAAGATATGTTACAGTCATTGGTTTCTGCATTCTCCGGATTTGTTGCGTTTCAGGGAATTATTTCAACGGCCGCACCCTGCGGGAGAAGACCGTAAAGTTCCGTAATCCCGCGGTTGTCCAGCCGGATGAAAAGGTCCGGCGCTCCGGCGAACCGCGGATTGGTTCCGCGAATCCCGGTCGCGGCCGTGCCGTCCGTCCCGGTCAGTTCGATCCAGCGCGCGCCGAGCGGATTTTCCGCCGACATGTTCGAATATTTCTTTCCCCCCGTCTCGTAAGCCGGATAGGCCAGCCGTGCGTCCGCGCGGTACTTCCCGCACGGAACGGACCACTCTTCGCCGAATCCGGCCTTGAATTCGCGGAACGGAACCCCGTCCCGCCGGAGAACCAGCGTTCCCGCGGATTTGGAGACAACGGCGTCGACCCCCTGCGCGGCAGGGTCCGCGGCAAACCCGCGAAAGGCCGGGACAAGGGCAAAAACAACCAGCATCGCGCACCATATTCTCATGAATCCGGTTCTCCTTCCTTATAAAGTATCATTTCAACACCTCTTTTTCAAGAGGAACCCGCGAAAATATTGCCGGAAAACGCCCGTCCGTTTTTTCCCGTCCTATCTGCCCTGTCTTCCGGCAAACGCTTCGATCAGGTTCAGCGCGGTTTCCACGCACTGCTCCATCTGCCGGACGGAGACGAATTCGCACTCCCCGTGCGGCTGAAAGTCGCCCGTCCCGAGGTTGGGGCAGGGCAGGCCCATGAACGAAAGCATGGCGCCGTCCGTGCCGCCGCGGACCGGCTGGACCAGCGGGACGAGTCCAGCCTTCCGGACTGCGGCCTCCGCCAGTTCGATCAGTTCGAAATGCTGCCGGATGACCTCTTCCATGTTCCGGTACTGGTCCTGAAGTTCCACGGTCACGGTCCCGGCTCCGTATTCCGAATCGATCCGCGCGGCGGTGTCCCTGATTTTCCGTTTCTTTGCTTCGAAACGTTTCGCGTCGTGGTCGCGCAGAATGTATTCGGCCTTTGCGGAGCCGGGCGTTCCTTCGAGATGAGTCAGATGGTAGAATCCCTGAAACCCTTCGGTCTTTTCCGGAACTTCGTCTGCCGGCAGGAGCGAATCGAACTTCATGGCCAGTTTGAGCGCGTTCACCATCAGCCCCTTCGCGGAGCCCGGATGCACCGAAAATCCGCGGAAGGAAAGTCTGGCCCGCGCCGCGTTGAAGTTCTGATATTCGATTTCGCCCGCCGCACCGCCGTCGAAGGTATAGGCCGCCTCCGCGCCGAACTCCTTCACATCGAACCCCTTCACGCCTTCGCCGATCTCCTCGTCGGGCGTGAAGGCGAACCGCAGCGGCCCATGGGAACGGTGTTCCCGGACGACGGTTTCGAGCGCTGTCATGAGTTCGGCGATCCCGGCCTTGTCGTCGCCGCCGAGCAGCGTTGTGCCGTCGGACGCGACGATCCGGTCCCCGTGCAGTTTCTCGAGTTCGCGGAATCTGGCGGGATCGAGCGTCTTTCCGCTTGTCCCGAGCGGGATGATCCCGCCTTTGTATTCGACGACCTGCGGACGGACGTCTTTTCCGGATGCCGCGTCCGAGGTGTCAAGGTGCGCAAGGAATCCGAGGACGGGCGCTTTTTCGCAGCCGGGGGAAGGGGAGAGTTCCGCGAAGACTTCGGCGTTCTTGGTGATCCGCACGCGTTCCGCGCCGAAAGTTCGGACGCAAGGTCCTCTGCGAACTTCGTCTGGCCCGGAGTCGAGGGGCGTGTCCCAGACGTTTCATTCGACTGCGTATCGTATTTCACATAGGAGAGAAAACGGTTCAGAACATTGGATTCCATGATGCACCTTCCATTCATTTTTGAAAGCTGTACAGAGCCGGAGGATGAAAGGGCGGAAAAATTCAGCGTTTGCGGAAAGAATCGGCAAGGAGGAAAATCCAGTCGGCAATTCCGAGGACGAGGAAGAACCCCACCATCCCGATTCGGACGGGGTACGGAGCCCCGTCTGAATCATCCAGCATGAGACGCAGCATCGAAATCAGCGGGTATAACGCAAGAAACAGCAC
>CAZHPP010000298.1:0-5537 GCA_964534535.1 uncultured Victivallales bacterium
GGAACCTTTTAAGGCAGGGTTTGACATCGCTCACAAACTGATGAAAGACCGTTATACGCCTCATGAATTTTTATTGCACGGGGGATTGAGCACCCCCATCTTAACAAAGGGAGCAGAATTGTGAAGACAAAAGAATTTTCCAAAGTGTCATTCTGAATCATGACAACCAAAACAGGAGAAAATGCTATGAATTGTCGGAAAGAAGTATCTCCGATGGGAATTTCCCTTCCACGGACAGCTGTGTTTACCTTGATTGAATTGCTTGTTGTTGTTGCGATCATCGCGATCATCGCTGCCATGCTGCTGCCGGCTCTGAATCGGGCCAGGGAGAGCGTCCGTTCCACGAAATGTATTGCGCAGCAGGGACAAATTATGAAAGCCTTTATTCTTTACACGGAGGATAATGATGATTTCTGTGTAAGATGTTATGGTTATGAGGGAACCGGGGTGGTCGGCTGGAATCAAAAACTGCTTCGGTACACTCAGGCCAGGAATATCTGGTTTTGCCCTTCCGGGATCGGACACCGCTGGAGTGATCCGAATTACTTTGCAAGCGGGTTCGATAAAAATATGGATATCGGGCTGAACTGCGTCTCTGACGGCTCTGGAAAATATGGATTTCAATATCCGGCAGGAAAGCCGGGCGCGAAATATTCCTCTATCCGAAAACCGACCAGACTTCATGTGACAGGGGACAGCGTTTCAGGCAATTCCAAAGCCTATGCCCCCTGCAACGGAACATGGTTCGGTTATTCAAGCTCTTCAAGTCTTTATGTCCCGGGAGGAAGTGCCTCTCTTGCTTTTGTTGCACGACACATCGGGAAAGTTGACTTTGCATATGCTGATGGTCACGCAGCCGCCTCACAGTCTTCCCTTGTTCAAGGTTCCCTTTCCAAGATGTTCAACGAGAATTATCTGGATGAATGGTTTGCCGTCCATCCGTAAGGAGTTTGGAATGAAATTTGGCCGCATCATACTTTTCTGCATGGTTCTCTGTGCAAAAAACATTCCGCTTTTTGCACAGGAAAATCTTATTCCCCGTGTTTCCATGGGGAAAACGGAACAATTCAAGATCGACGGAGTCATTGCTCCGGAGGAAATTCGTCTTGCCGCCGGAATGTATGGCTTCAACAGCCGGAACACATCGGGTGAAACGGAACTTTTTCCCCCGGAAGCGAAATTCTACATCGGAACCAATGGAAAGGACCTTTATATCGCTTCTGAATGCGAAATTTCTCCGTCCGGGATTCTTCAGAGAGCAAATAAGGACGGCAACCCGAGACAGGTGCTGCGTGACGACCATTATGATCTGACGATCGTTCCAATTCCAGGGGAGAAGAAAAGTCCATGGTACCGTCTGGCTGTGAATCAGAAAGGCGCTGTTTTTGCTTCTGCCAGGAAAAATGGGACCACGTTTGAATGGAAGGCTCAAATGACCAGCAGCGGCTCCGTCAAGAATAATCGCTGGACAATGGAAATGTTGATTCCTCTTGCCCAATTCGGCATTATGGAACTGAAAGATGCACAATCCATCGGAGTCGGGATAAACCGCACATGGTACGGACTGAATCCCGTGAATGCCGGGGCGAGGCATATCAAAAGTTCATGGTCGCAGTGCCATGCTGAACCGGAAGAAACGGAAATGCTTCCGATTGTAACTTATTATCAGGATATGCCGATTGTCCATTTCGAGGAGTTAAGAAACGGGACGGTTCCGGCTCCGGCTGCAGCCATTTTCAATCCGACCGCGCAGCCTGTGAAAGTACAGACTTCTTATCAATTCAAACCATCGGAGTCTCAATCCATTGATGACACAGGCACGGAAACAATCATGGCGAACACAGAAAAAAAAGTCACGATGAGAGTTCCACAGTTCGTTTCCGGTGAACGGGCGAATACCTCCTTCAAAGTCACATCTTCCGATGGCAGGGTTCTTTATTTCCGTAATTTCACATGGCGCGCGGACAAGCAGGAAATGTTCCAGCAGAGTTCTCTGCTGAAAGATTCCGTTGCGTTTCATTTTGCATTCTATCCTTCCTCAAATCGGCTTTTCCTGAAACTGGATCTTTCCGCGTTGAATCCTGCGGATTGTGCCATCCCGGCCAGAGCAGCGGTTTATACCGGGGAAACAAAACGCAAACTCGCCGAATGTGTCCTGCCCGCTCCCAATCGGGAAAAACAGGTTGAGACTGTAATGGTTCTGCCCGACTTGAAACGGATCACACAGAAGGAAAACAAGTCGGGAGAATACGAATTGGAATTGTCATTCGGCAAAAATAAACTGCGCAGAACCTTTTACCGGGAGTCGTTTGCATGGGAGGAAAATCGTTTTGGCAAAAGCGATACGCCCGTCCCTCCGTTCACACCGGTCGAAGTGCAGGATCACTGCGTGTCCGTGATTCTTGGAAAACACACGTTCAACAAGGGGGGACTCTGGGCACAGGTAGACAGTGAAGGAGTCGAACTTCTTTCCGGAAGCGGCATGACGCTGAGTGCTGTGATCGATGGAAAAAAATACAGCGTCTCCGGTCAAGGAGTTCATTTTACCGAGCGCGGCAAAACTTTTGCAAAAGGATATGCAGACTGGACCTTGGGGCCGGTGCGAGGGAAAACCCGCTTCCATTTTGACATGGATGGCATGATGATGTGTTATCTGGATTTCCCCGCTTCTGGAAACAGGGTGGATTCTTTGGTTTTGACGGTCTCAATGCCCGAGCATGAAACACCGCTGTTCCATTGCTGCTCCGACAGTCTGCGTAATAATTATGCCGGGAAGACGCCGGAAAAATGGGAGTCCCGGCAGGCGCACAAAACAGAAATGCAGACTTCACACTGCATGTATATATGGACAGGAAACGAGACCCGCGGGTTCTCCGTTTCCGGCGACAATGACAAAGGCTGGAGTGCTGCGGATGGAGTTTCTTCTCAGACCATTCACCATGAAAATGGGCAAACGATCCTTACCCTGAATTTATTTGCGGCACCGCTGAGACTGGATAAAGCCCGTTCCATCGAATTGGCATTCCAGGCGACCCCCGTCAAGCCAATGCCCGAAGAATGGCGCTTGATGCAGGCTGACTGGGGACTTCCTCATGACCTGCGCAAATATCTGAAATACTGGATGATATTCTATGGCAGCAACTCCTGTCAGGGCGGTGTGGAAAACAGTCTGCTGCCCCGGGATGGCGCGAACGATTTGACTTTCTGGCATAAACTGGCAGAGGTTCGTCAAACAAAAAAAATTCCGACGGATTTCATTGAAAAATATATGACAGGGTATCCTGTCAAAGATCAGAGGAAGCTCAATACTTTTCGGGCAGAGATCAATTATGGATTCAGACAAGCCATGGATTCTTTCCCGGGAACAGTGACATTTTACACCAATCTTCGGGGACAACGGCTGGATATTCCCGAATCCCGCACCTTTCTGGATGACTGGTTCCGGGAAGAGTTCCAGCCGTCCCGCGATCGTGTTCCGGGCTGGGCTGCCTGCCGCTCATACAGCATTGATCCTGTGGAGAGTTATCGTGATTATGCGATTGACTGCCACAAGAAGCTGTTTGATACGGGAGCCTGTGATAATATCTATTGGGATGATGTCTATCCCTCAGCCAGTTATGACAGGAGCGGACTTACCCGCGCCTATACGCTCCCCGACGGAAAATTACAGCCCCAAACCGGATATTTCGACATGCGGGAGATGATTCGCCGCACTGCTGTCCTGCAGTCGGAAATGAAACGCATTCCCAATAACATGGTTCACATGACCAATGTGGGCGCCGCTCCGCTGCTTGCGTTTGCCCAGCAGGATCTGGATTGGGAAGACCAGCTTGGAACGAATGCGTTCCAGGAGCGCTACACGCGGGAATATATACGTGCCATTTCCATAGGACGTCAATTCGGGAATCTTCCCGTTGCTCTTGGCCTTGTCCCCCGTGATGCTGAAAAGACAGCAAAAGAGAAGTGTCTGCGTTCCGGATGCGGGGTGGTGCTTACCCATGAGATACAATGGGTCATGGGCAGCGTCCTGTCCGCGACTTACAAAAAAATACTGAAAGAATTTTATGAATTCGGATATGGCCAGAAGGGGGTAAGAGTTTGGAATTACTGGGAGAAGAACTATCCGCTCCATATCAAGGGAGGGGAGACCAGTTCCATTCTGCTGCAGAAAGACAAAGAGGCTCTTATCGTGGTCTGCAATTACAGCGGCAATACGTCATTCACACTTTCGCTGGACACCTTGAAAAAATTCACAGCGGTCGATGCAGAGAGCGGACGGCCGCTTCCGGTAAAAAACGGGGAACTGATTTTCAATATGAGTCATAATGACTTCATTTATCTGAAACTGAAAGAAAAATAAAATGGCGGAAAAGACAAAGCAGCCTCACTTGATAAGAAAGGAAAAACAAAAATGAGTATTTTCCAGAAAACAATTCCGGCAAATTCAACCATGGAGACAAAAATGGCGGACTCTGAAAGACATGGAACGGCGGTAAAGAAGGGTGTATTGATTGCGGCATGCGCCGCATTCTCACTCACCATGTACGCAAAGGGGCCGGAAAATCCGGTCTATGAAATGTTCGGGGATGATATTATCTTTTCCCTCAATTTTGACACCGGAACGCTAAACGCGGACATGTCCAGCGGCGCACCTGAACCCAAACAAATTGTAACACCGGCAGAATTCACCGACAACGGGCTCTTCGGAAAGGCACTGCTTTCCGGCTGTATCAAGTATTTCGGGGAAAAGAATCTTGACCTCGCCAAACCGGGCACGTTCATCACGTGGGTTCGACCGGATGACTGGCCCGCGGCCAAGCCGGCAGACAACATGGAGCCGGGGTTCTCATGCTTTGACGGTCTGGGCCGCAACCCCGAATATGGATTCGAGCTGATTGTCGGGAAAATGGGAGGACAGCCCTGGGGCCATGGACACTTCAATACCTATGTGCAGTACAGCGGGAAGATTCCACATGTGAACTGTCTTAATTATGACAGGGCCCGTGCCGCGGAATGGGAGAAAAAAGAGTGGCGTATGCTTGCTGTAACGTGGGGCAACGGCAACTTTACAACTTCCATCAACGGAATGCCCAGCAAATCCGCTTCCCTGAAGAAACAGATGACAGGCAAAACCATAGAGTTTTATCTCGGTGTCAACAAAAAGAAAGAGAGAGTCATGCAGGACGAGGTTGTGATTCTTAAACGCGCCCTCAGCGACGAAGAGATCAAAAAACTGTATGATGAAGTGTTAAAGGCAAAAGCGAAAAAATAAATCACCAGAGGAACAGCAAGACTTATGACATTGCATGCGATACGTCCGGAACAGCTCATTGCGGCTGAAGTGTTCGACATGGTGCAGGAACGTACGGAAATCGTTAAGGACTTTCGCTGTGTATGGAAGTTCGTCTCCGGGAAAAGAAAAAAAATTCTGCTTCGCAGTGATGAACACGGGATCACACTCCCCGTTGAATTGGAAGAGACCGGCGATGGGTTCCGAATCTGTTTCCGCGGCGGAACTGTTGCGGAGGAAACTCCCC
>CAZHPP010000299.1:0-5522 GCA_964534535.1 uncultured Victivallales bacterium
GGCACCAGCGTCACCCCTGTCTCCCAGTTCTACTTCCAGCAGGCGTTCGCCAACGCCATGCAGGGCCGCTGGAAAAAGATCACCGACGGCTACGGCAAGATGGTCCTCGGCTACTTCGGCAAGACCCCCCACGAGCCCGATCCCGAGATCGTGAAGATCGCTTCCGAACAGCTCGGGCTCGAGCCCACCACGGAAGACGTCCTCGCCATCAACGACCGCAATCCCGAACTCGGAATCAAGGTCATGCGCAAGAAACTCGAGGCCGCCGGACTCCCGACGACCGATGAGAACATCTTCATCGTGGCCACCTGCGGCGACAAGGGACTCAAGTTCCTGCAGGGCGACAAGCCGTTCGGAATCCGCTACAAGAACGCGCAGAAGCCCGCCGCTTCCGCCGCCAAGCCCGCCGGAAAGCTTCCGGCCGCCTATACGGCCACGGTCGACGGCAAGACCTTCCGCGTCCAGGTCGTTTCCGACGACACGGTGACGGTCGACGGCAAGACCTTCAAGTTCGGCGCTTCTCCGGCCGCCGCTTCCGCAGCCGCGCCGGCCGCCGCTCCGAAGGCCGCCGCTTCCGGAAAGACGTTCGAAGTCAAGGCGCCGATCCCCGGCACCGTGCTCCGGATCACCGCCCCCAAGGGAACCTCCGTCAAGGCCGACGAGGAAATCCTGGTTCTGGAAGCCATGAAGATGGAAACCCCGGTCACCGCCCCGAAAGGCGGCAGAATCGTTGAGATTCTCGTGACCGAACGCGATGTCGTGACCGCCGATCAGGTGATCGCCGTCATCGAGGAGGAATAACGAGAATGAGAGACTCCTTCTTGCGCTGCGCCGCGTTCGCGGCTCTGCTCTTCGGCGGAACGGCCTTCGCGGCGCTGGAAAAGTCAGTCTCAGTTCAGACCGACGCCCGGACCAACACGGTCCGGGCCGAAGTCCGGACAGTTACCAAAGCTCTTCCGGATTCGTATTCCGAAATGAAGAAGAATCCGTCCAAAGGCGTCGGCACCCCCCTCGACACCCTTCCGATCCCCGGTTTCGGCCGGGAAGTCGAAGAAGCCAAGGATACCGACTGGCATTTTCTCAACGAATTTGAAGACGACGTGTTCGCGTGGTTCCGTCTGCCCGACGGCCGCTATGCGCTCGTCTACAAAAGCACCAACAAGCCCGCCACCGTCTATTCCGTCACGTTCCAGCGCGGTCAGAAGATCACGCCCGGACGCGAGATCATGAACCTCAGCATTCCCGGCCGCAGCAAGGCCAAGGCGCGCAACATGGGCAATTTCAAGGCCCTCGCGCTGAATCCGGCGCTCGTGCCCTCCGGCTCGATCCAGCCCGGAATGATTCTGGCCTACTTCGCGCCCCAGCTCCTCACGCACGATTCCGTCAACAGCGGAGGAAAGGCTGTGCGGCAGCTGGACGACCTCGGAACCATGTTCGTGAACCTGTGGACCACCACCGGAATCTATGACATCGTCGAGCAGACGAAGGCCGACTTCTCCCATACGTGGATTCTCGGACTCGGCCGCGTGCTCATGATGCTGGTCGCGCTTGTGCTCCTGTATCTTGCCATCTTCAAGGAGTTCGAGCCGCTGCTCCTGCTGCCGATCGGCTTCGGGGCGATTCTCGCGAACATTCCCGTCGCCGCGATCTCCGGCCCCGACGGACTGCTCGGAATCGTCTACAATGTCGGAATCGAATCCGGCGTGTTCCCGCTGCTGATCTTCATGGGCGTGGGCGCCATGACGGACTTCGGTCCGCTGATCGCCAACCCCAAGACCTCGATCCTCGGCGGCGGCGCCCAGCTCGGAATCTTTTCCGCCCTGATCGGCGCGCTTCTGCTCGCCAAGTGCGGAATCGACTTCGACATCAGGGACGCTGCTTCCATCGGAATCATCGGCGGCGCGGACGGCCCGACCTCGATCTTCCTCACGAGCAAACTTTCGCCGAAGCTCCTCGGCGCGATCGCCGTGGCGGCGTATTCGTACATGGCGCTTGTGCCGATCATCCAGCCGCCGATCATGCGCGCCCTGACCACGAAGAAGGAACGCGTGATCCGCATGAAACAGCTGCGGCCCGTGCACAAGCTCGAAAAGGTCTGCTTCCCGATCCTCATCACGCTGCTCTGCGCCTTCATCCTGCCGGATGCCGCGCCGCTGATCGGCATGCTGATGTTCGGCAACCTCCTGCGCGAATGCGGAGTCGCCGACCGGCTTTCGGACACCGCGCAGAATGCGCTCATCAACATTGTCACGATCTTCCTGGGACTCTCGGTCGGCTCGAAGCTTTCCGCCGACCAGTTCCTCAGCGCCCAGACGCTCGGAATCCTGGTGCTCGGATGCGCCGCGTTCTGCATCGGGACCGCCGGCGGAATCATCTTCGCCAAGATCATGAACCTGTTCCTGAAGGACAAGATCAATCCGCTGATCGGGGCGGCGGGCGTTTCCGCCGTGCCGATGGCCGCGCGCGTCGTCAACAAGGTCGGTCTTGAATACGACAGGCAGAACTTCCTCCTGATGCATGCCATGGGGCCCAACGTGGCCGGAGTCATCGGCTCCGCCGTGGCCGCTGGCGTGCTTCTCAAGGCGCTCTACTGAACCTGAATCCGTCCGGAGCCGGCCGCATGTGCCGGCTCCGGATCTTTTTTCCGGAAAACAAGGGAAGGTGCGCATGAACGGTAAAAAATCATGGTTCGCCGTGTTTCTCTTCCTTGCGGCCCTGTTTTTCCTGTACCGTCCCGCAATGCTGATCGGTCTTCCCGGAATCCGGCTCGTGATTTTCACCCGCAGCGCCTTTGCCGTGCTGGCGTTCGCGCTTCTGCTGTTCCGCTGGGAGGCGTTCCTGGGCCTGTTCCGGAAAACGCACTGGCTCATGGCGGCTTCCGTGCTGGTGCTGTTCCTTTCCGGACTGGTCCATCTGGCGCTGAACCGCCCGTTTTCCGTCGATTCCATCGGCGCGAACCTGATTTATGTCTTCCTTCCGCTCATGGCGGCGGTCTGGCGGAAGGAGCTGCTGAAGATTCTTCCCGGTTTCATGATCCTGTTCTGGTGCTGGAACGCCGTCCTGCTGGTCCTGCAGCTGTGCCGCGGAGCCGCTCCGTACGGACTCGCGGGCAACTGGAACTGGAGCGCGCTGCTGACTCTGGCGTGCGCGCCGTTCGTCCTGCAGGAGCTTGCCCGGATTCCGCACAAGGGGGTGCGCGTCCTGCTGACAGGATTTGCCGTTGCGGCCTCAGGCGCCATGATCGTGCTGTGCCGCTCCCGCGCGGCGATTCTGGCGCTGGCCGTCTGCGTGCTGGCGGAACTCCTGCTTTATTTTCCCGCCGCGAGACGCCGGATCGTGTTCGGGACGTTTTCGCTTGCGGTGATCGGGGCCGCCGTCATCCTGCTGGGATTCCCGGAGGAGGTTTCCGCGTTTCTTTCCGGAGAAATCCGTCCGCCGCTCTGGGAAGCCGCATGCCGGATGCTGGCAGCCCATCCGTTCGGAGTCGGTGCAGAATGGTTCGAAAATACGTTTCTAGATTTCCGCGGGGTCGACTATTTCCTGATTTCCGTTTCCGCGGTGCGGTCCACGCATCCCCACAATGAAATTCTCTTCCTTGCGTGTTCTCTGGGGATTCCTGCGGCGCTCGCGTGGATCTGCTGGAATGTGAAAATGTTCGCGGCGCGCTTCACACGCTGTTCCGAAATGAACGGAACCGAGCGGATGATGCTGTTTGCTTACGGCGCATTTACGGTCTGCTCGATGTTCGACCTGACGTTTTATTCCTGGCCGTCGGATGCGCTTGCGCTGATCTTTCTGGGGATTCTCTCGTTTCCGGAACCGGAAGCGGTTCCCGCAAGGACGGGAATCCCCGTCCGGGTCTGCGCATCCCTTGTCCTGCTGATTTCCCTGACATCGGCATTCTGTTCGTATGAAAGTTCCATGAGCTGGCGGCAGGGATACCTGACTTACTCCGAAACGGTCCGCCCCGGAAAGAATGAAGAGGCGGAACGCTGCTTTTTCCGTGCGGCGTCGCTTGCGCCCGAGGACCCGGAGCCGATTCTCAATGCCGCGGATTATGCCTACGGCACCATGCGGAATCCCACGCTTGCACTCCGCATGACCGATTTTCTGAAGCATTCCGCCCATCCGGATTTCGGACGCGTTCACGCGCTCCGCGCCAACTGCTTCGCGCTGGCGGGGGACAATGAGAAAGCCCTTGCGGAATACCGGCGGGATGCGGAGCTCTTCCCCCTGCTGGTGCTTCCGCGGACGGGCATGATCTCCTCCCTGAAGCGCATGGGGCGCTATGGCGAGGCGTTTGCGGAGGAGAAGAAGCTGAATTCCCTTCTGGAATTCCGTGGGCTCTCCCCTGCCGCCCTGAAAAAGATCATGGAAAATCCGGAACTTGACCGCGGCCTGCGCTGAAGTTCCGCCGTGGAGTTTTCACATTTCGGACGGTGCGGGGGAGAACGGGCTGTTCCTTTTCCTGGCTTCACGGGGGGTCATGCCGAACTGTTTCCGGAACTCGTATGAGAAGAAGGAGGCGGAAGAGAATCCGCACCGTTCCGCGACCTCCGCAATGGAAAGGCCGCTCAGGGAAAGCATTTCGCGCGCCCGGTTCAGCCGAAGGTTCCGCATGAAGCGTACGGGCGTGGCTCCTGTTTCCCGCCGGAATTCCCGGATCAGCGAATACTTTCCGACCCCGAAACTTTCCGAGAGGGAGTCCAGGGTGGAACGGGCGGGGAGATTCTGTACGGCGTTCCGGAGATTTGTCTCGAAGCGGCCGGAAGGCGACTGCCGCAGGATCAGTTCCCTGAGCCGGAACAGCAGCGCATAAAGCCGGGCGGAAAGCCGGGCCGCCGAATCCGGCCCGGAACCGGAAAAATCGTTGCGGATCTCATCGCAGAGGTCCCGGAACGAGGGATCGGAATTGCGGATGAAGATTCCGCGGTTCCGGATCTCTTCGCCGAGAAGCAGTTCCGGAAGCGGCCCCTGCCGGAAGATCAGAAAATATTTCCGCATGTCTCCCTGTTCCGGAACGTGATAGGTGTGCAGGGTGTCCGGCGGGACCAGCAGCAAGTCGGACGGTTCGACCCGGAACGAGCCGTCGCCGGTCCGGACCTGGGCCGTGCCTTCCGTCTGCAGCTGCAGAACCCACGAGTCCGAACGGATCGGCAGGATCCCGCCCGCCCGGAACAGCGAACTCCCGAAACACACGAGGTCCAGAAAGGCCGACGGCGTGCGGAACGGCGGAACCGACACGATCACATGCTCGCCGTAGAATTCTCCGTGCGAGTCATAGGTGCGTGTAAAACTGACAGTGTTTCTGTTCATCCGTTCAATAAAGTTAAAGTTATTGCAAATAAATTGATACTTTACTATATTGCATTCCGGAGGAAATGCAAATATAATATCGGCGGGATACGAAAGAACAGGAGGGCTTATGAGCGTACGGGTGATTGTGGTCGGTTTTGGATTCATGGGACAGACTCATACGGGGAATCTGCTGCGGAATCCGCGCGCCGAAATCGCGGGAATCG
>CAZHPP010000300.1:0-5503 GCA_964534535.1 uncultured Victivallales bacterium
TCATTCCGGCGACGTATTCCTTGAGGGTGGAAAGCGTGCCTGCGGGCTTGTTCAGCGTTTCATAGAGCAGCAGGTTCACAAGCTTGTCGTGGTTGGAATAGTCGGAATGGACGCCTTCCTTGACCTGGGCTCCGAATTCGCGGTAGAACTTCAGATAGTCCTCGCGCTTGTTTTCGAGCAGGTTGGCGAGTTCCTTGAGCACGCGGGACGTGATGTTGCGGTTGATCTTGAGGATCTGCGGATTGTCCTGGAGCGTTTCGCGGGAAATGTTCAGCGGCAGATCGGCGGAGTCGACCACGCCGGAGACGAACCGCAGATATTCGGGGACGAGTCCCTTGCATTCGTTCGTGATGAACACGCGGCGGATGTAAAGCTGCAGGGCGGTGTGGTGCATCCCCGGAATTCCGAAATCGAACGGACGCATGGAGGGGATGAAGAGCAGAGCCTTGAATTCGGAAGCGCCCTCGGCGCTGTAGTTGATGCGGGCGAGCGGCTTGCCGTACTGGCCGGAAACGTGGCTGTAGAACGAATCGTACTCCTCTTCCTTGACTTCGGAAGCGGGACGGAGCCAGATGGCCTTCTGGGAGTTCAGGGTCACGTCCTCGGTGACGTCCTTGCCGTCCTTGTCCTTGTGGGTCTGGAGCATCTTGACGGGATGCTCGATGTAGTCGGAATACTTGCGGACGATGGAAGAGATTTTCCATTCCTCGGCATATTCCTTGCAGTCGTCCTTGAGTTGGAGCGTGACGGTGGTGCCGGGGGCGGTGCGGGAGCCCTTGCCGACGGTGAAGGCTTCCTGTCCGTCCGATTCCCACAGGACGGCTTCCTTTTCGCCGTCCTTGAGGGTGTCGACGGAGACTTTGGAAGCGGCCATGAAGGCGGAATAGAAACCGACTCCGAACTGGCCGATGAGTTCGGGATTGTTCGAGTTTGCGGCGGAATCCTTGTCCTTCTTCATGGATTCGAGGAAGGATTTGGTGCCGGAGTGGGCGATCGTTCCGAGGTTCTTGACGGCTTCGTCCTTCGTCATTCCGATTCCGTTGTCGGAAATGGAGAGCGTATTGGCCTTGGGGTCGGCGGCAATGCGGATTTCCCACGTGCGTGCGAGTTCGGGCTTGGTGAGGGAAAGGAATCTGGCCTTGTCGATGGCGTCGGCGGCGTTGGCGATGAGTTCGCGGAGAAAGATGTCTCTGTTCGAATAAACAGAGTTGATCATCATGTGGAGAAGTTCTCTGACTTCGGTCTGAAAATTGAGGTTTTCCATAAGTTCACAGTCCTCCTGGATCGGAAATTGTTATTTGCCCGCGCGGCTGGGAGTTTTATGCTTGTAGTCGGTTTCGTAGAAGCCGGTGCCCTTGAAGATGATTCCTGCGCCGGAACCGACTTTGCGCCAGAGAGCGTCCTTTTTGCATTTCGGGCAGGTTTTGAGATGGGGTTCCGTCATGGACTGGAATTTTTCGAATTCATTTCCGCATGCGCGGCAGACATACTCGTACGTAGGCATTTCAGAAACTCTCCTGTTAAATTGTTGATTCAACGATAAAAGTTGAAGCATAAAATATGCCAGCGGTGCACTTCAACGGAAGAGAGCGGGGAAAAGGGCAGCCGGATGCGACATTCTGTCACAGGCGCGCACGGCGGTTCCGCCCGTTTGTCCCGCACGGCAAAAAAATCCGTGAATTTTTGCTGGATTATTCCTGAAACGGCGCTATATTAACGCATTCATTCCTTAAGAATATCATGGAGGGTCAACCCGATGAAACTGGAACTGGTTCTGGCAGGCGTTCTTTGTGCGGCCGGAGTTTTCGGTCAGTCCGCCCAGCGCGGCAACGTGAAATATTACGAGGACCTGGTGGGAGAACTGGAGTCGCAGGTGCGCTCGGCGCAGGACGACAACGCCCGCCTTTCGGAAACGGTCCAGAGTCTTCAGCGCCGGGTTTCCGCACTCGAGCAGACCGTTCAGCGGCTGACGGGCGAAGTCGGACGCGCGCAGGAGTCCCTCACCGCAGAAAAGAGCGCCCGTGAAAAACAGCTCGGCCGGATCGCCGACCGGATTCAGAACGCGGCCGCCCAGGTCCAGAAGCAGTCGCGTCCGGCTCCCGCCGAACAGCAGCCCGAAGAATATGACGTCTACGAGGTCCAGCCCGGCGCAACGCTGAGCGCCGTTGCCAAGGCGACCGGCGTTTCCGTCGAAGCCATCAAAAAGGCCAACGGCATGTCCAATGCCACCATCCGCGTCGGCCAGAAGCTGAAAATCCCGCGCAAGAAATAAAAAATGTCAGAATACCTTGCCAATCTTCCATACGGGAAGCGCATCCGTCCGCTCCTTCTGACACAGTTCATCGGCGTGTTCAACGACAACGCCCTGAAGATGCTGGCTATCCTGGCCGTGATCGGCTCGCGGCAGGACATGTTCCGCGACGCCTGGTTCCTGCTGGCGATGACGGTTGCCTATGTGCTTCCGTTCCTCGTGATGGCGTCCCCGGCGGGCTTTCTTTCGGACAACATGTCCAAGCGCGTGGCGATGCTTCTTGCCAAGTTTGCGGAATTCTGGGTTCTGGTGTTTGCCGCGGCCGCGCTGGTGCACAGCGGCACATGGGGCGAATGGCCGCTCCTCGGCGCCATGTTCCTCATGACGAGCGAAACGGCCTTCTTCAGCCCCGCCTTCAACGGAATTCTGCCTGAAACCTTTGCCGAGCGCAACATTTCCCGTGCCAACGGCGACATCGGCATGGCCACGTTCATCGCGGCCATTGCGGGAATCGGCGCCGCGCCCGTCCTGCGCGGACTCTGCGGAAGGCTTTCCGTTTCGATCCAGTCCTATTACGGCACCGAGTCCCTGATCTTTTCGGAATTCGGGCTCTGCGGCATTTTCCTCTGCATCCTTTCCGTGATCGGGTTCATCGCCACGATGCACGTCTATCCGACTCCCGCCGACTACCGGCGGCATCCGGGCTCGGACCGGGCCGGGCTCGTCTCCACGCTGGTCAACGGTTTCCGCGGACTCACGCATACGCGCGGAATCTTCTTTGCCGCATTCGGCGATGCCGTGTTCCTCAGCATCGGGGTCGCCGTCCAGATGCTTCTGGTGATTCTGGCCAAGTACACCTTCGGAGGGAAGGGCGGAGACCTGGAACTCGCTCTCCTTCAGCTGATTCCTGCGGTCGGAATGGGATTCGGCTGCTTCTGGAGCGGCCGTGCGGCCGGTCCGAAGATCGAACTCGGACTTGTGCCCTACGGCGCGATCGGGCTCGCCGTGTTTCTGCCGCTCGCCGCCTGGGTTCCGGGCGGAACGCTTCTGCTGGCCGGTTTCCCGGTCCATTTTCTTGAACTGCTCTGGCTGCTCTGCGCCGGAACCGCAGCCGGGTTCTTCGTGGTCCCGATGCGCGCCTATTTCCAGCAGGAAGTCCCGCAGGAGTACCGCGGTTCGGCGCTGGCGCTCAACAACACGATCTGCTTCTCGCTCGTCCTCCTGACGAACTGCGCCGTGTTCCTGCTGCTCGCCGGGAGCGGAATCAGGCTGCCGGACGGTACGCCGGACTTCATCGTTTCCGCCGCGAAATGCGTGCCCTCCGTGGGCGTATGCACCATGATCGCCCTCACAGGAATCGCCGCGCTCGCGGCCACGTTCCTGGCCGGACTCCTGATGCCCTGGCTCCTGATCCGCTTCGGAGTCGTCTTCCTGACCAATGCCCTCTACAAGGTCCGCGTGCTCGGCGCAGAAAACATCCCGGTCCGCGGCCCGGCGCTGCTGGTCGCCAGCCATATTTCCTATGTTGACTCCATGCTGATCCTTGCATGCACCGGCCGCAAGGTGCGCTATCTGATGCACGAATCCTTCTACCGCAACAAGTTCATCCATCCGTTCGCAAAGATGACCGGCGTGATCGAAGTCCCGCCCGGCGGACGCTACAGGATGGAATCCATGTTCGACGAAATCAAGAAGGCCCTCCAGAACGGCGACGTCGTCTGCGTGTTCCCGGAAGGCAAGGTTTCCCGCAACGGGATCATGGGCGACTTCAAGGCCGGATATTCGATGATGATTCCGGACGGGTCGGACATCCCGCTGATCCCGGTCAGCATCGGACTGGTCTGGGGCAGCATGTTCACCAACTACTACCGCAAGTTCGGCTTCCACCTGACCCGCCAGATCCGGTTCCCCGCGATCGTTTCAGTCGGACGCCCGATGCACATCAACGAAGTCGACACGGCGTTCCGTCTCCGCCAGGCCGTGGCCGAGCTCGCCGCCGATGCCGAAATGCTTCCGCGCGACGAGGAGCGCCCGCTCCATTACATGTTCGCCCGGAACGTCAAGCGGCATCCGTTCAAGAAGCTCTTCATCGAATACAACGGCGGTTCGCTCAGCGCGTTCCAGGTGCTGATCGGCGCAATCCTGCTTTCCCGCGAAATCCGCGCCATGATGCCCGAGGACACCAAGTATGTGGGCGTGATGCTCCCGAACTGCAATCCTTCGCCCGTCTCGCTGCTCGCCGTGATGCTGGCGGACAAGATTCCCGCCCCGATCAACTTCACCGTTTCCACGGACACGCTGAAGCGGTCGCTCAGGAAGGCTTCGATCACGCATGTGCTCACCAGCCGGCGCTTCCTTTCCAAGCTCAAGACGGAGACCCTGCCGGAGATGATCTTCCTCGAGGACATCGTCAAGAACATTCCGAAATGGAAGAAGTATTTCTGGGCCATGACTGCGATCATTCTGCCGCACCAGGAACTCATGAACATTGTTTCGCCCGCCACGCACCGGGACGTCTATGCGACGGCGGTCCTGCTGTTTTCGAGCGGGTCCACGGGCAATCCCAAGGGCGTGATGCTTTCCCACCACAACGTCACCAGCGACATCAACATGCTGATGCGCGTGATGGACGTGAGCTCGAACGAAATCATTCTCGGAAGTCTGCCGCTGTTCCATTCGTTCGGATTCAACACGTCCTTCTGGATTCCGCTGATGATCATGGCGCGGACGGTCTATGTGACCTCTCCGCTCGACACCGCCGCCATCTGCGGCGCGCTGGAAAAATACAAGCCCACGATCCTGCTTGCCACGCCGACCTTCATGCAGGCATACATGAAGCGCTGCACGGCCGGACAGCTATCCTGTCTGAGGCTGGCCATCTGCGGCGCGGAAAAGCTCCGCAAGGACATTGCGGAAAAGTTCAATAAAATGACCGGCGGCAAGCCCGCCCTGATCGAAGGCTACGGCTGCACCGAACTTTCCCCGATCGTTTCCATCAACATCGGCCCGCAGTTCGAAAAACTGGGGCAGGTGGCCGGACGCGACGGCAGCATCGGCGTGCCCATGCCCGGAATCTGCGTGAAGGTCGTCGACCCTGTCACCCGCGAGGAGCTTCCGCCCAAGACCGACGGGCTCATGCTGGTCAAGGGGCCGAACGTCATGCAGGGCTATCTGAACGACCCCGCCCTCACGGAAAACGTGCTTTCCGATTCCTGGTACGAAACCGGAGACATGGCGCGGCTCGACTTCGAC
>CAZHPP010000301.1:0-5502 GCA_964534535.1 uncultured Victivallales bacterium
AATATCATTCCGGACGATATCCATCGCGGATTCTTTTTCGCCTTGGCAAAGCTGCATTGAAGCACACTGCTTCATGCCGACCGTGCCGCTGTTTTCAGCATAAGCTTTTGACGATCTTTCCAAGATGCCATTTCAGCGAAAGGCTGGAATCCTTTTCTCCATCAATCCGGAGGGAGTTTCCGCAAAACAGCCTCGGCTTTCGCACGGACGGAAGACTGCGCCGGCGGAAAATATCACTGGATATGCATCGGCAGCACCCCGTCGACCGGCACACCGCAGAAAAATAAAATCCCGTGCCTCTGCTTGACAAACGCGGGGAAAAGAGGTATTATTCATGATTGCAGAAGGCCGAAATACGGCAGAAGGATTTTCGTACGATCATGAAACATTTCAAAGGCAGCATCGCACCCCTCTTCTGGCTCAAAGGCGAGCCGCAGGACGTGCTTTTCGATGGACTCTCAAAACTCCGCGAATCCGGAATTTATGAATGTATTCTCGAAGCCCGGCCGTTCCCCGGCTGGCTCGAAAAAACATGGTTCGATACCCTGAAGGGCCTCTTCTCCGAAGCCGAACGCACCGGGATGCGCCTCTGGCTCTTCGACGACTCGCACTTTCCGAGCGGCTTTGCCGACGGCAGACTTTCCGAACCGCACCGGCGCCGTCTGCTGCGCATCAAATTCGGCGAATCGGCCGGAGCCGGAAGATTTCAGTTCCGCGTGCCCCCGCTCGCCCCCGGCGAATCGCTCTTCCGTGCCGTCGAAGCACCGTTCGTCCCGCCCTCAGGATTCGACGGCGATACCGCCCGCGACGTCACGGAAAAGATTGCAGAAGACGGCACGCTTGAACTCGAATTCCCCGGCGGACGCCACCGCGTGTTCTTCCTCATCGTCACGCGCGAAGGCGGCGAACACTATACCCGCGAATACGTTAACATGCTGGACCCCGCCGCCACGGACGAATTCGTGCATCTCGTGCTGGACACCCATTACCGGGAGCTGAAGCACTGGTTCGACAACGGGGTCTGTGCCGGATTCTTCTCCGACGAACCCCGGTTCGGCAATGCGCCGAGCTATGATTCCCTGCCCGACGGCAAGACTCCGGAACTGCCGTTTTCGCAGACTCTTGCGGAACGGCTTTCCGGCGAACCCGCAGCATTCTGGCCCGCGCTTTGGCACGACTGCGGCGAACGCACACCCGAATTCCGCGCAAGATTCATGAACAATGTCTCGAAACTCTATTCCGAATGCTTCCCGCAGAAGATCGGAGCCTGGTGCCGCGCGCACGGAGTCGAATACATCGGCCACGTCATCGAGGACAACGGCGGTCATTCGCGTCTCGGCTACGGCAACGGTCATTTCTTCCGCTCAATCACCGGCCAGAGCGCAGCGGGAATCGACACCGTTCTGGATCAGAACCGCCCCGGTTTCGAAACCGGTTTCCACTCGTCATTCTTCGGCCCGCACGACGCAGATTTCTTCCACTGGGGACTCGCGAAACTCTGTTCCAGCGCAGCCCATCTCATGCCCGAATTCGGCGGATGCGCCCTCTGCGAAAGCTTCGGCGCATACGGCTGGAACTTCGGCCTCGAGAACATGAAGCTCATGACCGACCATCTGGCCGTCCGCGGAATCAATTTCTTTGTCCCGCACGCATTTTCGAACGCCGAATTCCCCGACCCCGACTGTCCGCCGCATTTCTATGCACGCGGACACAATCCGCAGTGGCCGCTCTTCCATCTCTGGCGCGAATACTGCGACCGAGTATGCGCCATGCTTTCGGGCGGAATCCATCTTTCCGGGATCGCGGTGCTCTACCACGCCGAAGCCGAATGGAGCACGAAGCCCTTCACTCCGTTCCAGACGATCGCCCGCCAGCTGATGCAGCGCCAGCTCGATTTCGACGTTGTCCCGTTCGATCTGCTGGAAAAGAATTCCGTCGCAAACGGCGTCCTCAGGATCAACGGCGAAGAGTTCCGCGTGCTGATCGTGCCGAACTATGCCTGGCTCGCCCCCGAACACGAGGAAACACTCCGGAATCTTTCCCGCGCCGGGCTCAATGTGGTCTACGAATCCGCGTTCCATCCGGAACGGTTCAGCTCCGGAATCGAAATCGTTTCCGGGGCAAAGGAATCGCTCCGGATTCTGCGTTTCCGCAAGGATGACGTCACCAATGTCTTCTGCGTGAATGAAAGCGTGGAACAGCCTGTCGCGTTCAAGATCGCCGGAGCATCGCGCCGGAATTCGCATCTTTTCGACGCCGTTTCCGGGGAAAAGTTCGAAACCGGAACAATTCTGCTGGAACCCGGCGAATCCCTCTTCGCAATCCTCGACGGACAGCAGGCGGAACCGCTTCCGAAGCGTCCGGCCGGATTCACCCCCGTCCCGAACTGTCCGCTGGAACATGCCGGTCAGCCCTTCCGTTTCCATTGGGACGGCCGTCCCGGAAGATTCTTCCTGAGTCTGGGGCACTGTGCCGGAATCGCCGAAATCGAATTCAACGGGCACCGCTTCGCGCCGCTTTTCTCAACGCCCTACCGCGTCGAGATCACGGAATTCCTGAAGGAGGAAAACACCTTCTCCGTCAGGATCACCACGACGCCCTTCGACAAAAAATGCCGGGACACCGTGTTCGATTCGGACATTGCGTGCCTTGCGCCCGATTCCCCCGTTCAGCCGGAAATCCTTGCCGCGGAAAAGTAAAAAAGTAAAAAAGTAAAAAAGTAAAAAAGTAAAAAAGTAAAAAAGTAAAAAAGTGACAGGAAAGACATGTATCAATTCGAAAATCTTGAGGTTTGGAAACGCTCCTGCCGGATCACGGTGGAACTTTACAAGGCACTGGAGGACTGTCAAGATTTCGGACTGAAAGACCAGATGACACGGGCGGCGGTCAAGATTCCGTCGAACATCGCCGAAGGCGCGGAACGCAGAACGCCGAAAGAGTTCTGCAATTTTCTTGCCATTGCAAAAGGCTCGGCAGCTGAACTCAGGACACAACTTTACATCGCTTCAAAGATTGCGCTGCTTCCCCCGGAACTCTGCAGAGAATTCACCAGTGAACTGAAAGAAATTTCTGCCATGCTTCAGAAACTGATCTCCACCCTGTCATAGTATTCGCTTCCGGTTTCACTTTTTCACTTTTTTACTTTTTCACTTTTTTACTTTGCCTTACTTGATTCCTGTGCAGGAAGAGTGTATATTATCATTTGTATTTACTGACTGAAAAAACAGAAAGGCAGACCGATCATGCAGTTTCCATTGGAAATGATCCGTCACAGCGCATCCCACGTGATGGCGGCGGCGGTAAAGGAACTCTATCCCGGAACCAAATTCGACATCGGGCCGAGTACGGAAGACGGGTTCTACTACGACTTTGACATGGAGCACCACCTCACGGCCGAAGACCTGACCGCCATCGAAAAGAAAATGGCCGAAATCGAAAAGGCCGCCTTCCCGTTCGTCCGGAAGGTCGTCACCCGCGACGAAGCAAAAGAAATTCTCAAGGACCAGAAATACAAACTCGAGCGTCTGGCGGACATTCCGGCGGACGGCGTGATCACGATGTACACCTGCGGGAACTTCACGGACCTCTGCCGCGGCCCGCACGTGGAAAAGACTTCGCAGATCGGCGCCGTCAAGCTGATGAGCGTCGCCGGCTCCTACTACCGCGGCAAGGAAACCAACCCGATGCTCCAGCGCATCTACGGCGTGGCGTTCCCGACCAAACAGGAACTCGCCGACTACCTGAAGCGTCTGGAAGAGGCCAAGAAGCGCGACCACCGCAGACTCGGAACCGACCTCGACCTGTTCAGCATTTCGGAAACGGTCGGCCCCGGCCTGGTCCTGTGGCATCCGCGCGGCGCATTCATCCGCAACGTGATCGAAACGTTCTGGCGCGCCGAACACTACAAGCACGGATACGAACTGCTTTACACTCCGCACATCGGCCGCGCCCAGCTTTGGGAAACCAGCGGACACCTCTCCTTCTACAAGGAAAGCATGTATTCGCCGATGGACATCGACGGACAGGACTACTATGTGAAGCCGATGAACTGCCCGTTCCACATTGAAATCTACAAGAGCCGCGTGCGCTCGTACCGCGAGCTGCCGCTGCGCTGGGCGGAGCTCGGCACCGTGTACCGCTACGAAAAGAGCGGCGTGCTCCACGGCCTGATGCGCGTCCGCGGGTTCACGCAGGACGACAGCCACATCATCTGCGCGCCGGACCAGATCGAGAACGAGATCCGCGAAGTCCTGCAGTTCTGCCTCTACATCTGGAAGACCTTCCACTTTACGGAAGTCAAAGCATACCTTTCCACGAAGCCGGAGAAGGCGGTCGGCGATCCCGCCCGCTGGAAACAGGCCGAGGATTCGCTCGTGAAGGCGATCGAGGCCTGCGGGCTCCAGTACGAAGTGGACAAGGGCGGCGGCGCGTTCTACGGGCCGAAGATCGACCTCAAGATCAAGGACGCGATCGGCCGCGAATGGCAGACCTCCACGATCCAGTTCGACTTCAACCTTCCGGAACGGTTCGACCTTCACTACATCGGCGAGGACGGACAGCGTCATCAGCCATACATGGTTCACCGCGCGCTGTTCGGGTCCCTGGAGCGGTTCTTCGGAATTCTGGTGGAAAACTACGCGGGCGCGTTCCCGCTGTGGCTGGCCCCGGAGCAGATCCGCCTGATCCCGATCACGGAAAAGCAGAACGAATTCTGCAAGAAGGCGAAAGCGGATCTGCGGGCGCAGGGAATCCGCGCCGAAGTGGATCTCCGCAGCGCAAGCATGGGCGCCAAGATCAAGGATGCCCGCGCGATGCGTCTGCAGTACATGGCCGTGGTCGGCGAGCGCGAAATGGCCGAAAACAAATTCGCCGTGCGTTCGCGGAAGGAAGACCAGCTGGGCCAGATGACGCTCGACGAACTTGTCAAAAAACTCAAATATGAGATTGACAACAAGATTTGACGTGCTATATTAACCGAATGCAGGCGAGAAACCAAAGAGGAGGAAACCGCTATCGCTAAGCTGTTGAAAAGCAATGACCGGGCCTATGCGAATGTCGATCTGCGCGTGATTGGCGCGGAAGGCGAGCAGTTGGGCGTGCTGAGACTTGATTCCGCGTGCCGCAGGGCACAGGAGGCGGGTCTTGATCTGGTAATGGTCTCTGAGACCAGCACACCGCCGGTGTGCCGCATCATGGATTTCGGCAAGCTCTGCTATGAGCAGAAGAAGAAACTGAAAGACCAGAAGCGGAGCCAGGTGGTGCAGAAAGTCAAGGAAATCAAGTTCCGTCTGAACATTGACGTTCATGACTACGAAGTGAAGATCAATCACGGAATTGAATTCCTGACGGAAGGCAACAAGCTCAAGGTCACGATCATGTTCAAGGGCCGCGAGATGGCGCATCCTGAAAAGGGTTTTGAACTGATTGAACGCGTTTCAGCGAGTCTGACAGGGAAAGGCGCACTTGAGGCCCCCGGAAAGCTCCTCGGAAGAAATATCTGTG
>CAZHPP010000302.1:0-5494 GCA_964534535.1 uncultured Victivallales bacterium
CGGAGGCGTCAACTGGAACTGGCTGCTCCTGCGCGGCAAATACGCAAGGTCCGGATCGATGCTCTGTCAGAGCGGCATATCAAAGGCTGCGGACGGATGGACCAGCAATGTTTACAAGATATGGAAGACCGCCGATTCGGAAACAACTCTCCTTGCCAACGAGAGCAAGCCCTATGACTACCCCTCCTACGGCTTCAACGGAATCCTGGGGGAAAGCTACAAGGCCGTCAACGGCAAAACCGCAAAAGCGGGATCCCTGCATAAACCCGCAGCCACCATCGTCACAGCGGACTGCTTCAGCGCGGTCCAGAAATCCGCCGGACGCCAGATCGGGTATTACTACCTGTTTTCCGTTCCGAGCGTTTATGCGGGAGCAGGTCAGCTCTGGCCCGTCCACAACGGAAGCTCCACGGTCAACGTTCTGTGGGGAGACGGCCATGTGACGATACAGAGAGTGCTCGTCGGCGGTTCTCCGTATGACAGCATTCCATTCAATAAAACAGGAACCAACGAAAACACATGGGACACACTGTGATGAAAAAAAATCTGATCGTTCTGACCCTCTTCGCCGCCGTCTTCGCTTTTGCGGAAACCAGAATCACCGAATTCAACGCGGAAAACCAGTTCAGCGGATTCAATGAGGAACGGCGTCTGACCCACAAGATCGAAAACGGGCTCCTGGTCCTGAAAATCACCGGGCTGGATTCGGGAATCGGCAATTCAAGCGTCAACATCAATCCGGCCGATTCCGGAGTCCTTGAGATCCAGTATCGGGCGACGGGCCTGCCGGCAAAGACGGGCGGCCAGCTCTATTTCTCCGACTCGGACACCGGAAGTTTCAATCCGAAGTGCTGCTGGGTTCTGCCTTCGCTCATCGCCGACGGCAAGTTCCATACCATGCGCCTTTCCGCGCCGCTGCTCTGGAAAAAAAGCAAAAACATCCAGCGCCTGCGTCTGGACATGGTGGACCAGGGCATCGGCGGAACCATTGAGATCAAAAGCATCCGGTTCCGTCCGGCGGCTCAGACAAAACTTTCCGAGTGGCCCGCGGTGAAGCCCGTCCTTCCGGAGGAAAAAAGCATTGTCCCGCAGATCCCTTCCGAATACTTTGAAACGGCGTTCATTTCAGCGGAAAGCACCGGCAGAGGAGCAAAGGGCTCTTTTTTCTGAGACGCCTTTTCAGTGCGCCGGAACACATTGAAAAGGCACTTCTCCAGGTTTCGGCAGACGACAGCTGTGCAGTCTGGCTGAACGGAGCACGTCTCCGGGACCGACCGCTGAACAGTTCCTGGAAAATTCCGGATTCATTCGACATCACGGGCAGAATCCTGCCCGGGGAAAAAAACCTGATCGCAATCGAATACCGCAATGACGACGGTCCCGGCGGAGTCCTTTTTGAACTCTCCCTGAGACTCTCCGACGGTTCCGTCCGGAAGGTCAGGGGCCACGAACAGACGCTCTGTTCGGCCGTGAAACAGTCCGGCTGGGAACAGCCCGGATTCGATGATTCGGCATGGACCGCGCCGAAGGTTTACGGCATTCCTCCCGCCGCCCCGTGGAAGCGCGTCCTGCCTTACGTCTCCATCGTCCCGAAACAGCCGCTCAGCGTCAGGAAGGCCTCCGTTTCCGGCACGGCCGAGGCCGGAAGCCTTCTCAGCCTGCGTCTGGAAACAGACGTGCGGAGCGGCAGGTTCCAGGGCAAGGCCGTCCTTTCCTCCGTGCACGGAAAAACCATCACGGAGCAGCCCGTTCATGGGAACTTTGCCGACGGCGTCCTGACGGTTCCCGTCAGACTTCCGCAGTATTTCAGCACCATGCCGATGGTGCTTCACCTTTCATCGGATCACTTTACGCTGAACGGATTTTCCAGCGGCCTGACGTTCCAATACCGGCAGAAAGACCTTCCGGGAAAACAGCATGCCGTGACCGTTGAGAAAAATGCGAACGGACAGCCTGAATTCCGGATCGACGGCCGTCCGCGCTTCTGCATCATTGCCAACGACCTTGGAAATTTCATCCGCAGCGGCGTATACGACCGGATTCCGGCCGACTTCAGAATCTGCTCGGTCCTCCAGAATTCCCTCGAAAACGAATGGCAGTTTCCGGACGGAAGTTATGACTTCACGGCCATCGACCGCTGCATTGAGAATCTGCTTCAGCACGACCGGAACGCGCTGGTCATCCCCGCGGTCGGACTGGAGCCGCCCGGCTGGTGGGGCGCAAGCCATCCGGGCGAACTCGCCCGCTTCAACGACGGTTCGCCCGTCGCGCTCTCGACCGTTTCCCCGAGCTTTGCCTCCGCCGCTTGGAAGGAACATGCAATGAAGGCGCTGAAAAAACTGGTCGCGCATCTGGAACAGGCGCCTTATGCCCCGCGCCTCGGCGGAATCCTCCTGACCAACGGCAGAACCTACGAATGGCAGTACTGGGGCGGACACGAAAGCGGCAAATTCGGAAGACTGATCGACTATTCGGAACCGATGAAAAAGCTGTTCCGTTCCAGGCACCATGCTGAGATTCCCGACTATGCCGAACGCATGTCGGTTTCCGACGGACTTTTCTTCGATCCTGTCCGCGATCGGCTCAAGGTCGCGGCGAACCGCGACCTTTCCAAAACGCTCGTCGGATTCATGGCCGATGCGATCCGCACCGTCAGAAGCTCGCAGAAGGTCCGCTTCCCCGTCGGAGTCTACTACGGCTATCACTTCGAGTACGCCGGCCATCTCTGGACGCGTGAACTCTGCGGACACAACGCGCTTGGCGAACTTCTGAAGACGGAAAAGCCCGATTTCATATTCTCGCCGCCGTCCTACGCCGTGCGCCAGCTCGGCGAACCCTCCGCCGACATGAAGCCCTTCAAGTCGATCGAGAATGCCGGTGTCCTTTCCATCCTCGACGACGATACCAGGACCCACATGGTTCCATACAGTTATTTCTCCCAGACAATGACGCCGGAACAGACCCGGAATCTGCTGCGGCGGAACTTCGGCATGGCGCTGTGCCGTCTCCAGGACATCTCCATTCTTCCGATGCGGGGCCCTGAATTCGATTCCCCGGAAACGATCGCCGACCTGAAAACGATCCGCGGGGCCGGTTCCCGGGCAGTCGCCGATTCCGTGAAACGCAGCGCCGAAATCGCCGTCGTCGTCGACGAACGCGCATACGATTTTCTGGCATTCGAGAACACGTCGTACGGGAATTTCCCGCGGCGCGAATACCGGGCCGACGGCACGGTCTCCTCCTACAATGCCGGGACGCTGCGCCTGACCGGAAACCTTGTCAGCTTCCAGCGGGCGAGACTCGGACACATCGGCGCACCCGTCGATTATCTCCTTGCTTCCGACGTCGAAAAGAACATCGGCAAGTACAAATTCTGGATTTTCCTGGATGTCTTCACCGCCGATGACGGATTCCGGAACGCGGTCCGGAAGCTGCGGACTTCAAACAATGTCCTGCTGTGGTTTTACGCTCCCGGCGTCATCGCCGACGGCAGTGATTCCACGGAAAACATCGCCCGCCTGACCGGAATCAAGGTCCGGAAACTGGCAAACGGCGGTTCGCCGGAAATTCTGCTGAACGACGGACGCATCGCCGGTGCTCCGGAGGAACTGCCCGTCCTCTATTCTCCTCTTCCCGGAGATTCCGCTGTCTTCGGAAAATATCTGGATTCGGGCGAACCGGCCGCATCGGTCCGGATGACCGGAACCGCCCGGGACGTTTTCTGGGGCGGAAACGTCATGGAGCCGGAAGAGTTCCGGCATTTCGCAAAACTGGCGGGAGTCCACATCTACTGCGACAGCGATGATGTGATCTTTGCAAACGAAAGATTCCTCACGTTCCACGCGTCAAGTGCGGGGAAGAAGACCATTTTCCTGCCGAAAAAGGCCGCTGTCACGGACCTCTTTTCCGGGGCAGCCGTTTCAGACACCGCGGAACAGTTCTCCTTCGATGCGAAACTTCACGAAACGAGAATTTTCGAATTGAATGCCGGGAAATAGAAACCGGGCGGCCGTTTCATCCTCGGCAAACCTCAAAAAGTCCCGCATCCGAGCGCAAGATTAATCTTGCGCTCTTTTTTTGCCTCCGCCTGCCGGATGACAAACCACAGGTTACCCGGGCCAAAAAATCTCCGGAAAAACGATCAGCGGCTGCATTTTCCCTCTTGACATTTCCGTCGGTCTGTGGTATAATATAACAGAAATAACAGAAAGACAACAGTTCAGACATGGAAAGCACGCCGTCAAAAACGAATCAGGTGACCGATGCCCTGGCAAGGGACATCCGGTCGGGCATGTTCCGGCCCGGGGAGAAACTGCCGTCGATGCGGACTCTCGGCAAACGGTTCCATGTGAGCACGATGGTCCTTCATCAGGCGGCGGAGCGTCTGGAAAAGATGGGGCTGCTGAAGCGGAGTTCGCGGTCGGGGCTTTACATTCCGGAAAAGACGTATCAGCGGGAACTTTCCGGCTTCATCACTGGTGTGGTGATGGGGTCGATGGAGAATTACTACGAAGCGTTTCTGAAGGAGTCGGCAGCGGCCGGGAATGTGGTGATGACCTCGGGAACACATCCGGACGACATTGCCTGCATGTTGGAGAAAAAACCGCTGCGGCTGTATGTCGACCTCGGCTGCAAGGACATCATGTACGGGGAACTCCGGAGGATCGTTTCCGGATACAATACGGTTTACTGCAACCGGTTTGAATGGGCTCATGAAACACCGGAATCGGGGGTGCTTTCGGACTGGATTTCGATCACGGAAGATACGCTCCGGCACTTTCTGGATGCCGGACATCGGAAGATCGTGTTCATCAGTCATGATCCGGAAATTCTTGAGTTCAAACGCCTGGAGATGATCGAAGCCGGACGGCGCGCCGGGCTGGAATTCGGTTCGCCGGAGTTTCAGTATTGCTGCTACACCGATTTTACGGACAATCCGGAGCGGGTCCTGCGGATTTTCCGGCATGATCCGCCGACGGCCGCATTTTCGCGCGGGGATTCGCCGATGTATCATTTTACGCACCAGCTGGAGATGTTTCTGCCGGAATGCCGCGGCATGGAAAAGATCGGCTCATTCGATTCGTTCTGGTCGAGAATACCCGGACACGAGTTTTCGTCCTGGCACTGGGACTGGAATGAATTCTGGAAAAAGGCCTTTTCCCATCAGGGGAACGGAATTGAATATTACAAACCGGAATTGAACTTAAGGAGGAAGGAAGAATGCGGAACGTAAAGCAGGCTGAGTTTTTCACATTAATCGAACTTCTGGTCGTGATCGCGATCATTGCGATTCTGGCCGGAATGCTGCTCCCGGCACTGAACTCGGCACGGAGGATTGCGAAAGGAATTCAGTGCGTGAGCAACAAGAAACAGATCGGAAGCCAGCTGATGTTCTATTCAGACAGTTACGACGGTTTTCTGCTTTCGACACGGGTTGGAACGTCGACATGGCCCGACTGGCTGATCACAAAAAAACTGGTACCGTTTACGGAAG
>CAZHPP010000303.1:0-5490 GCA_964534535.1 uncultured Victivallales bacterium
TGTGTTAAAAAGGGTTTACCATCTGTAATGGGCAAACGCCTTGTTGGCCGCGGCCATCTTGTGGGTGTCTTCTTTTTTCTTTACAGAAGAGCCCTGATTGTCATACGCGTCCAGAATTTCTCCGGCGAGCGCATCCGTCATGGAACGGCCTTTCTTGGCCTGGGAGAAGGAAGTCACCCAGCGCATGGCAAGAGCCACCTGACGCTCCTCGGGGACATCCACGGGAACCTGGTAGGTCGCGCCGCCGACTCGTCTGCTTTTCACTTCGACTTTCGGCTTGATGTTCTCGATGGCCTTCAGGAACACTTCCAGAGGCTCCATGTCTTTCTTCTTCGCCTTGATCGTGTCAAAGGCACGGTAGACGATGTTCTGCGCGACGGACTTCTTGCCCCGGCGCATGATGGTGTTGATGAGGCGCGCGACCAGAGGGCTGTTGTACTTGACGTCCGGCGTCAGTTCGCGCTTTGCAATTCTACGTCTTCTCATGTTCGATTCCCTTGATTATTTCTTCTTCTCGTCGCCGCCGGCCTTCGGGGTCTTCGCGCCATATTTCGAGCGGCCCTGCTTGCGGCCTTCCACTCCGAGACTGTCGAGCGCGCCGCGGATCACGTGATACCGCACGCCGGGCAGGTCACGCACACGGCCGCCCTTCACGAGCACAACAGAGTGTTCCTGAAGATTGTGGCCTTCGCCGCCGATGTAGGCGGTGACTTCCTGACCGTTCGTCAGACGCACCTTGCAGACTTTGCGCAAAGCCGAGTTCGGTTTCTTCGGCGTCTTCGTCGTAACAAGAAGGCATACTCCGCGTCTCTGCGGACAATGCTGAAGAGCCTTCGTTTTGCTCTTCTTTGACTTCGGGCTCCGTCCCGCCCGTACCAGCTGATTGATTGTCGGCATAATCTCCTGTCCTTTTCTAGTTAGAGTTACAGCACATAACCTTATAATTTACCACAGTTCAGTGTTATTTCAAGTTTTTTTCAAAATTTTTTTTGTCCTCGCACATTTCGAGGCGTGAATTTGCCGCGGATAGAATGAAGCTGAACCGGATATTCCATCCATTCCGTCCAGATTCGTCCGTTCCCGGTCCCGCCGGCCTTCGGGCTCATTCCGGGTAGAGAATCTTTTCCAGAACCCTGCCTGTTTCCGCAGGGTCGATCGACCGGTGGCAGACTGGATCCGGACACTCGAACCGGAAGCAGTTCAGGCAGGTCAGGTCGTTCGGACGCATCACCACGGCGTTCCTGCTGAACGGGCCCGTCAGCACGGGATCCGTGGGACCGAAGAACGAAATCAGCGGACGTCCGAGCGCTGCGGCAATGTGCATCGGCCCGCTGTCGTTGCAGAGAAGTGCTCCGGACTGCCGGATTGCCTCCACAAGTTCCGAGGTGCTCGTCATTCCGGTCAGGTTGACCGTCGGCGCATGGATCGCCGCGGCCAGTTCCGCGCCGCATTGCTTTTCACTCTTTGCTCCCAGAATCAGGAATGCGCAGTCCGAATGACGCTGCGCCACAAAGTTCGCGGCCTCCGCGAAAAAGCTGGCGGGCCACTGCTTGGAAGGCCAGCGCGCTCCGGGAGCGATCGCCGCGATTTTTCCTTCCGCGATTTTCCGGACCAGAAGCGCCACTTTCCGGAACGAATCGTCCGCTGCAGGCATTTGAAAGACAGGCTCCTCCGGCGGGGGAATGCCGAGAAAATCGGCGGCCATGGCAAGATTCCGCCGGACGGCGTGGGTGTTTTCACCGCCCTGGGAAAGTTTTCTCTTATAGAAGATTGCGGCGGCGGATTCGCGAGGGTGTTCCGGTCCGGCGGTCACTGCGGCTCGCGCCAGACGGGAGACCGCGGCGCTTCGGAGCAGCCCCTGAAAGTCAATGACGGCATCGTAGCGGTTCCGCCGGAGTTCGCGGACCAGAATTCCGAATTCCTTCGGGAACGAGAGCGCTTTCCCGAGCTGTTTCCTGCGGAAGAAGAGGACCCGGTCAACGGCCGGATGATAGCGCACGATTTCGGCAAACTGCGGGGCGACGAGCCAGTCGAAGGCCGTTCCGGGCAGATGTTCCGCAAGAAAGGTGACGGCAGGGAACGCATGGAGAACGTCGCCGAGACTGCTGGGCTTGACGATGAGAATCCGCCCGGCCATGGGATCACACACCGCGTTCGAGACGCTGGGCCAGCCGTTCCGGAAGACCGGCGGCGAGAATCTTGCGCTGCGTTTCAGGGATGTTGTAGGGAATGCGCATGCGGGAAAGCGTCTGCGAATGGTCGTCGTAAATCACGAAGGAGGCCCTGGGATCGCGGTTGCGGGGCTGTCCCACGCTCCCGATGTTGATCAGGTATTTGTACCCTTCCTTGAGGGAAACGGTGATCATGTCCGGCTTTTCGAGCTCCTCCTGGGAGTATTCCCTGCGGTCCGCCCATTCCGCGATCTCTTCGATCGGGGCGCCGAACTTGAGTTCGGTCACGGGGCGCTTCGCAAAGGCGACCGGCACATGGGAGTGTCCGCAGAAACACAGCGGAAGATACTGGTAGGCGAAATTGTCCGACGCCTGATGCGCGTCGAAGATATACCCCCACGCTTCCGGATTGTCGAGCGTCGCGTGGACGATCGTCATGCTGGTCTTTTTTACATTGATCCGCATGGGGAGCGCGGCGAGAAAGTCGATGTCGTCCTGGTTCAGCTGGGTTCTGGACCACAGCACCGCGGCCTTGGCATGGGGGTTGAATCCCTCCATCTCCGTATCGTGGTTGGAAACGTATTCGTCGTGGTTTCCCTTGCAGCAGATGAATCCCGGCAGGGTCTGCACGATCTCCAGACACTCTTTCGGGTTGGCGTTGTATCCCACAATATCGCCGAGGCAGATATAGGTATCGATCTTGTTGAGACGGCAGGTTTCCAGCATCACATGCAATGCTTCGAGATTTCCGTGAATATCGCTGAAAATGGCATATCGCATGACGTTAACTCGCAACTCCGCTGATTCTTAGTTTTTTCATCATTTCCCGGTATCACCAGAAATGTTTTAAAATTTAAAATAGCTCTGATTGCGCAGAATTGCAAGAGCGCAACCGTATTTTTCCCGAAAAAAGCGCTGCTTTCGGTGCGGACTTTTTCATCGGGACGGGAAATATTTGCATTTTTCCGGTCCCCGCGTAAATTATCCCTGTCCAAACGGAAAGGATTCTTCCCCATGAAAACACTCGCCGCATTGGCCGCTCTCTGCTGCCTGACCGCCTCCGCCGCACCGCTCCGCGTGACCCCTGTTCAGGACCGCTCTTCCGAAATGCCCGCAAAATTGTTCAGAAAGGCGCCGTCGGCGGATTCTTCCTCCGTCAATCCCGGGAAAAACTGGCCCGCCTCCATCAACATGTTCCTGATCGCCGACGGAACGCATCTTGCGCTCGTCGACACCGGCTGCGGCGGAATCGCGAAACTTCCCGTTCCCCCGGAAAAAATCGAGGCTGTCTTCCTTACGCATGCGCACTTCGACCACATCGGCGGACTGCTGAATTCCCGCGGCGGAAAGGCCTTTCCGAACGCAAAGATCTTTATTGCGGCGGACGAATGCCCCGGCGCCCTTCCGCCTCCGCTCGCTGCCTACGGGAACAGCGTGTTCCGCTTCCAGTATGATTCTCCTCTTGCCCGGCAGTTCCCGGATGCAAAGATCGCCTCCTTCGGCGGAATCACCGGAATCGCCGCAAAAGGGCATACGCCCGGCCATACGGTTTTCCGTACCGGGAATTTTCTGTTTGCCGGAGACCTTCTTCATGCCGCCGGACTTCAGTTCGAACATCCCGAGTTCTGTGCCGGTTACGACGGCGTTCCGGATGAGGCGTACCGCACCCGTCTCCGCGTGCTTTCCCTGGCCGCGAAGGAGAATCTGCTGATTCTGGGTGCGCACATCCCGTTCCCGGGCACGGGAAGAGTCCGTGCGGAAGGACGCGGCTTCCGGTTCATTCCGGAATCGGTCCGCTGAATGTGCTTTCTGTCTTGAATTAAAATTGTGCGCAAAAAATTAAATTTTTTGCGCAGGGTGCAGGGCTCTTTGAGTCCTGCCGGGAGGTGTCGGGGGCGCGAAGCCCCTGACGGGCTTTCTGTTCAGCGTCTGCGGAAGCGGACCGTCATGTAAAGTTCCGCCGGGCTCTCCGCGCGGTTTTCGAGCGTGTGCTCCATGTCGCTTTCGTAGTCGATCGCGTCTCCGGCACGGAGCTCGGCGGTCTGGCCGCCCGCTTCCACCGTGACCGTGCCTGAAACCACGGCGACGAGTTCTTCCGTGCCTTCGGTGTGGGCCTGCGAACAGTGGCGGCATCCGGGGGCGAGGGTCACATGGTAGAATTCCAGGTCTTCGGCCATGGCCGCGGGCGAAAGCACCGTGAATGACGCGCCGTCGCGTCCCGGCGAAAGCGAAGGCAGGTCTTCCCGCCGCAGGACTTCGAATTTTTTCTTGGCGCGGCCCTTGCCGGAAATCAGCATGTCCAGTTCCACCTGAAGCGCGTAGGAAATCTTCCACAGCGTGGCGATCGTCGGGTTCACCTTGTCCGATTCGATCTGGGAAAGCATCGCCTTGGAAATGCCGCTTGCCGCGGAAAGTTCCGCCAGCGAAAGCTGTCTGCGGCGGCGTTCCTTCCGCAGATTTTCCCCCAGGTCCGTCAGCTCGGGAATCGTGTTCAGTTTGTTCATTATATGAAACTTTCGTTAAATTTATTGAATTTTCCGCTTGACTTCATCGCTCTCCGGTGTTATAATATAATGAACAAGGTTCAAAATATCAAACGACTTTCTGAAAAAAAGGAGAATTTTTACGATGGAATATTTTTTTGTGACGGCGTTCAAGATTCTGGTCCTGCTGAATCCGTTCGCGGTGCTGACGACGTTTCTGGCGCTGACGGCGGGATATACGCAGCACGAACGGTCGGTGGTGGTGCGGCTGAGCGCATGCGCGGCGTTCGGGGCGGGCGTGGTGCTGTTCTTCAGCGGAAATCTGCTGTTTTCGGCGCTGGGGATCAACGTGGATCTGTTCAAGGCGGGCGGAGGCGTGATCCTGATGATCTGCGCCGTGATGCTCGTGTGGGGACGGGAAAGCGAAGTCCGGCCGGCGGCTGGACGCGGCTGCGAGATCGCCGTGGTCCCGATTGCGATTCCGATGGCGGTCGGACCCGGAACGTCCGCGGGACTGATCGTGATCGGACTGGAGCGGACGGGCACGGCGCAGACCTGCGAGGCGATCGGGGCGCTGCTTCTGGCGGTGGTGCTTCTGGCGGTTCTTCTGGGAGCCGGAGTGCATGCGGAACGTCTTTTCCACAAAAGCGGCATTGCGGTCGTCACGAAACTGACCGGACTTTTCCTTTCCGCGATTGCGGCGAAGATGATTCTTGAAGGGGTCCGCAGCACCCTCGCATAAAAATCTCTGTTCCAACGGATGACTGATTCTCCCGAATTCCCAATGGGCTGCTCGCCCCTTGAACCCTCGGCAGGACTCAAGGAGCCCTGCACCC
>CAZHPP010000304.1:0-5460 GCA_964534535.1 uncultured Victivallales bacterium
CCCGACTCCGCGGAACAGTTGATGCTCTATTATCTTTTTATGGGACTCGGCTTCGACGGATGCCAAACCAAAAAAGATTATATCGAGCGCAGAATGAAAATCTGTGCGACACGCTTCCCGCAAACGCTTCCGCCCGATGGAAAAAAATTGTCCAGTCCGGAAGTTGCGGTTCATCCGAAGTTCAGAGCAGGCAAAAGAAACCGGCTTTTCTCTGTTTATTCCTGCATGATCCTGCTTTTTGTGCTGATGTGTGCAGTTTTGTATTGGAATATCCGGGTGTTTTCCAGCGAAACGGCTTCCTTTCGGCAGATTTTGGATCGAGCCGTGGAAAGTGCCAGATGGAAAATTGTTTATCCTGAAAAGAAACGGGAGGAAATACCTTCCCGGCAACCGGAACGGAAGCAGGACGATGGCAGGTTGTCCAAAGTTCCAAGGAGCGCCAAATGAATATTGACAATAAAACATTGACGGACTATGGTGCGTCTCTGCTCGCATGGACGAAGGAAAACTGGCTGATTTTATTATTGATCGCCGTTGTCGCGTTTTTCCTTTTTATGTTCATCGGAATCCCGTTGTTCCGAAAATATATCCGGAGCCGTAAAAAAGAAAAAGACACGTCCGAACTGAAAAAAGATTTGCGGGTGTGGCAGGAGATTTCCGAAATCGCATCCGAAAGCGACAAGAAAGACGTGGCGCGGCAATCATTGTCGTCCCAGCTCAACATGATCCGCCTCTTGTTTTCGCAGGGGATTGCCCTGTTGAAGCATGCGGGAAAAGGACGGTACGGTCTGCCCTGGTTTGTCCTCGTCGGCGAACCGAAAAGCGGAAAATCCACGCTGTTGAAAGAAAGCCGCCTTGAAATCGTCTGTTCTTCCGCGGAGGGCCGGGATCCGGATTCCGCAGCGGATTCGCTTCCGGTCCGCTGCTGGCTGAGCGGACGCGCATTTGTCCTCGATATCGGCGGCAAGGTGTTTTTTGACCGCTGGATGGGCGGAAGCAGCGCCGAGTGGAATCTGTTGCTGAAGCTGATTGTCAAAGCGCATAAGAGAAACCCCCTGAGCGGAATCATTCTAACCATTCCAGCCGATGCGCTGCTTGCGGATTCGGAAGAACTGACGAAGCGCAAAGCCGCGCTGCTGGTCAATGAATTTCAGAACATGCTTGGAAAATTCGGAATGTATCTTCCATGCCATGTGATTGTTACAAAAATGGATATGCTGATGGGTTTCCGGGAGTTCTTCTGCGACATGCCGGAAACGGAAGCCGACGGCATATTCGGCTGGCGCAATCATACAGTCAACGGCCGTCTGGATACCGCTTCATTTTCCGAATATTGTAAAAATCTTGTCGACAAACTGCGTTCCGGAGCTGTCGCCGCGATGTCAGGAGCCAGTATTCACACGCATAATCAGAATTCTTCCGAAAGCCGTCTGCTGCTGACAGGCGGAATGTACATTTTCCCTGACGAGTTTGCAAAGATCAAAAAAAATCTTACGATTTACCTTGATCGGCTTTTCGGCACGAACACATGGCTTGACAATGAACGGGCCATGCTGTCCGGTGTGTATTTCACCTCGTCGAAAGACGGGCATGTGCGGTTGTCATCGAAACTGGCGGAAATTTGCGATGTCCCCGTGGAAAAAGCGGTGCTTGTTTCAAAAACCCCCTTGCCGAAGCATTCCATCTTTACAAAGAATCTGCTTGACAGTCTGATTTTTACAGATACGGGGAATTCGTCTTTTACAGCCGGAAGGAAGTTCCGGCGTCATATTCCGTTGTATGTGTTGTGTCTGTTTTTTGTTATGATGTCGGGGATTTGGGGGTATGCCGCGTTGCAGGGGGAGGGCGCGATAAGGAAATCCCTGTTGGCCAGCGAAGAGTACTACAAAGGGATTGCCAGTCTGTTTGAGTCGAAGTCCCTTGAAAAATCCCCTCTGGTTATTTTGAATGCCGGGACAGGGAAACCCGAGATTGCGGAAAACCTGCCGCTGGAAGGGAATCCATCCTATACCCGGCTGCAGTTCTTCTTCGAATCGCAGCAGGAGCCCTTGAAAAATTGCCGTGTGCCCTTTGGCTTTCGGGTCGCGAGCTGGTTCACTTTTCAAGAAAGCAACTATGGCCTGGATGAAAGGAACTTTATCGCGAACCGGATTCAGTCAATCATGGTTTTCACTCCGACGGTCAATTTGCTTTCCCAGCATTTTACAGGAAAACAGGCGGTTTCAGAACCATTCACCGCGGAAAAGCGCGAAGCGTACAAGGATTTCATCCAGTTGGAAAATGTCATGACGGACACGCCGAGGAAACATCGGGTTCTTCCTCCGATCGGAACTTATCTGCGTTTTCTGACACCGGAAACAAGCGACAACACCATCCGCCTTCTTGATTCCAACGCGGGGAAAGACTTGGATGCCGACATCCACAACATTGCCGACATCATCTACCAACTGCCTTATCAGAAAGCGGAATACGAGGTTACTCTGCAAATTATGCGGCATTTGGAAAATCTCACCATTTACCCCGATCATCCGTATTCCCGTTTGCGGACGGCGATTCGCAACGCTTCTGTTTTTATGGAAAATCAAAGAAAGATACAGGAGCTGACCGCCCGATTGAACGGGAAAATAGAAACGAAAGGGGATGTTTTGGCGAAACTTCGCAGAATAAGCGAAACGCAAGTTTCCATTTATGAAAGCATCGCTCCATTTTTTAACGATGGAACACTGAACTGGAGTGTTTCAGCCGTTCGGAAAGGCCGTGATGTAAAACCGGATTCCGACGGCCCCGACGCTCCGGCGCTCGGAGAATATTCCGCTCGGGAATGGATTCGCCAATATGAACAGCGGATGGATGAAGACTATGCTTTTATAACGGCCTCCTGCCATCAAATTGAATACTTGTGCGCTTCCACGGAACAGACGGGGATGAAGGATTTTATTGAGAAAAGCCATAAAAAGGCAAAGGCTAAATTCGCAGAGGAAAAAGAGGATGTCGCCGTCAAGGGAATCGCCCTGCGAGACAGTCTTTTCTTTGCCCCGCTGCCTGCATCAGGTACGGATAAGAAAAACGCGGGGATTTCACCCAGGTTCAGTGAAGTCGTCATACAGCTTTTGAAACTGTCGAACGTGATGAGCCGCTATCCGCAGCCGCGCTTAAAATCCATTGCGGATTTTCCTGAAATGAAAAGAAACATGGACAAGATTGCGTTTGACGCCGAAGAACAATTCGAAGCTTATGCGAAAAACTATGCCTCCGACCCGAAGGTCGCCGGGGTGTTGGCCGGATATCGTTCGATTTTGAAAGCACACAAGGATTGGATGCGGTATCAGTTGTACTCCGAACTTCTGTCGCTTTATCCGGACAATTCTGAAACTTTCGCATCCATGATAGCGGAGAACGCAAAAGTCTCCGAAGACATTCTGGGAATGAAAGCCGAACTTGCCGGGGAGTCTTTCGGCAACCTGAAAATCATGAATGCGTATGAAAATAACCTTGCCATGCTTTATGTGGCGCCCATAGCGGGTTTGCTTCCGGCGCATGAGGAGAAAGCCTCGGTGCCAACCGGGAATCAGCGATCGACCATACCCGACTCCCTGAAACCGCGTTTTGGCAAAATTGTCGCGATGCTTGGCGATTATCTTGAAAAATACAACGCATACTGGGCCGGATATGTCGACGCGATAAAGTTCACTCCTGGAAGTTGGAGTGAATTCAAAGCGGCTTGCGGCAAAATAAAGCCGTATCAAATCAATACGCTGTTGTTTATTGCATACAACAGCAGTGCGGATATTCTGAACCAGGTTCCAGACGTATTGCTGTCCAAAACCGCCATTGCGCAAAAGGTGCAATTCATGGCGGTTCTCAATGCGAAGAAACAAATTCTCGCGCCGCATTTTTCAGAAAGCTGCAACAGGAATGTCTCCGCGTGGCACGCCCTGCCGAATTCTGCGGCGCAAGCATTTTTAATGTTGCAGGGGCTGTCGGAAAAACAGCGGAACGCCGACTATCTGACGGTGTTCGATACTGGGGCAAAAGGAGATATTCCATGGTGGAGTTCCTTTATTCAATCCGGTGTTTCCTTCATGAAGCAGGAAGCAAAAGATACACTATTGAAAAAACTTGGTGAATACGGAGAAAAACTCTTTTCATTTCCATTGTGCAGGAATTCTCCCTATATCGATGCTTTGAATGATGAGGAGTTGCGGGCGGTTTCCGTGCATTTGGCCAATATAGGATGTCCCATCGTGCCGCCTCCGGCTGATGTTCCGGCATCCACTTCAGCAACCCCCGCGCTCCGGGCGACTGACGCACGAATGGAAGCGGACGCCTCCGGATTGGAACTCGTGCTTGATTTTCCCAGAGGCAGCCAATTGCCCGCATGGGGAACAAAGCTTCAGGGAATCATTGATGCGTTGACCAATGATTCAAAGCCGATGACCTATTCTCTGACCCTACCTTCGATTGCTGTACAAAATAAATTGACGGCGACTTTGGAGACCGCATATCCGTTGGCCGTAGCGAGATTCCCGTATCTGACGGTTTTCTCGTCAGAAACCCAACGTCCCGTAATGCGGCTGCTCCAATCAGGGAAAGATATCAATCTCATTTCCGGACTGATAACGGAGAATGCTTTGACATTTGCCTTCCGTTCCTTCTCCGATGAGGAACCGGCGGCCGCATCGGTAAAAATTTCCGGGGACTGGGTTGTATTGCGCCTTTACCTTTCGGGGAATTCCTATTTTGATCCACAAACCAAGCTGGTCTATTCTCCACTGTTTATAACCGACAAAATGGGAGGGAAGTATGTCCTGTGGATTGGCTTTTCCTTCAATAAAGTCATTCCGTTTCCTGACGATTGGCCGACGACCGTAAATTGCCCGGATTTTTCACTGTTTCAAACCGATATGAAATTGCGCCGGAATGTCTCGTTTGACCTTTCGGCTGAAATTCTGAAGGTCGAAAGCGGAGAAAACGGCTACCGGGCATTGAAAAAGCTGATCCGGGATTACGAAATCAAAAATTTTCCGGTGTTTACTCTTGCTCCTGTAGATGATACAGGCGATACAAAGATTCCGGAAAATTATCTTCGCTTCCCGTATTTGGAAGTAAAAACCCCGGAACGTTCCGTGCGGATCAGCCTCGTGAATCAAAAGGGGGCGGGTATTCCACTTTTGATCAACGACGAGCGCATTCAATTCCGCTTTTTCCGCCATTCCGATGACATCACCCCCGCACATGAAGTAACCGTCAGCGGACCATATTCGCTGTTGCGGCTTCTGACCTGGCCAGACCGGGCAATTTCAAAAAAGAGCCTGACAATAAAAATACCGCTGTCTTCCGCAGACAGCAGACTGCAAAATGTACCTTTGAAAATAACCATAAAAAATGAGCGTGGACTGTAATATCCTGAACTTTCCAGAATCAGTATGTTTTTTTTAGAAAAAGTCGTAAATTCCCCTT
>CAZHPP010000305.1:0-5376 GCA_964534535.1 uncultured Victivallales bacterium
CTCCGGCGACGCAGGGATCAAGCGCGGCTACCGGTCAGGCGGGGGAGATGCTGGGAACACCCGTCATGGGAAAAAACGAAGCGCTTCGGCTCTATACGGTGGATATGACGGAAAAAGCCAAAGCCGGAAAGTGCGATCCGATTGTCGGACGGGATGCCGAAATCCGTAAAATGATTGATATTCTGATGCGGCGCAGACAGAACAACCCGATTCTGACCGGAGACGCGGGAGTTGGAAAAACCGCCGTGGTGGAAGGCTTCGCTCAGCGGTTGGCCTCCGGAGACGTTCCCGATTGCCTGAAAGGAACCGTTCTGCGTTCTCTTGACATCGGCCTTCTTCAAGCCGGAGCGAGTATGAAAGGCGAGTTTGAAAACCGGTTGAAGCATGTGATCGAAGAAGTTCAGAATTCCGATGTCCCAATGATTCTCTTTATCGACGAAGCCCATACCCTGATCGGCGCCGGAGGGGCGGCCGGGCAGAACGACGCGGCGAATCTTCTGAAGCCGGCGCTTGCGCGAGGCGAGCTTCGCTGTATTGCCGCTACGACATGGCAGGAATATGTAAAGTATTTTGAAAAAGATCCGGCGCTGACAAGACGTTTTCAAAATATCCTCGTTGACGAACCGGACGACGACAAAGCGGTTCAAATGATGCGCGGCATGATCGGCGCACTGGAAAAACATCATAAAGTGCTGGTTTTGGACGAGGCCTTAAGCGCCGCGGTCAAACTGTCGCGACGTTACATCCCGGCGCGGCAGCTGCCGGATAAAGCGGTCAGCATTTTAGACACCGCGTGCGCCCGCGTCGCGCTGAGCCAAAATACGGAACCCGCCGCTCTGGAATACTGCCGGAGACGGATTTCCGCGCTGGAATTGGAAATATCCATTCTCGAAAAAGAACAATCCTCCGGATGTGACCACAAAGACGTGCTGAAAAAGCTGAATGTGGAGTTGAAAGAGGAGAAAGTCCGTCGGGAAACCTTGGAAAAGCGCAGCGTTGAGGAGAAGAAACTCGTGACGGAATACATTGCCGTGCGCGATCAACTGCGGACATCTGAAAACGGAACAAAAAACGAATCCGCCAAAGCACTCAAAGAGCTTGAGACAAAACTGAAGAAACTTCAGGGCGAGGAACCGATGGTCTTCCCGCAGGTGGATCAACAGGCCGTTTCCACCATTATTTCCGAATGGACCGGAATTCCGCTCGGTCGAATGGTAAAGAACGAAATTCAGTCGCTCCTCTCACTTTCTGATGAAATGAATAAACGAGTGATCGGACAAAAACACGGTCTGGACCTGATCGGACGGCGGATTCAAACTGCGCGGGCGTCACTGGCCGATCCGAACCGTCCGATCGCGGTCCTGATGCTGGCGGGACCCAGCGGCGTCGGAAAAACCGAAACCGCGCTCGCCCTTGCCGAGCAGATTTATGGCAGCGAACAAAATCTCATCACCATCAATATGAGCGAATTTCAGGAAGCACACACGGTTTCCACGCTGAAAGGCGCACCTCCGGGATATGTCGGCTACGGAGAAGGCGGTGTGCTGACGGAGGCCGTCCGCCGCAAACCGTACAGTGTTGTGCTGCTGGATGAAATTGAAAAAGCTCATCCGGATGTCCATGAAATCTTTTTCCAGGTATTCGACAAAGGGCAGATGGAAGACGGGGAAGGACGCTTAATAAATTTCCGCAACACGGTGATCATTTTGACCACCAACGTCGGAGATGACGAAATCATGCGCCTGTGTCCAGATGAAGACAGGCTTCCCGATGCGAAAACACTGGAGGAAGCGATCCGTCCGGCGTTGATGAAGAAATTCCCGGCGGCTCTTCTGGGACGTCTTTCGGTCATTCCCTATTATCCGCTCGGCAAAACGGCGCTTCACCGCATCATCGATTTGAAACTCGGGAAAATCATCCGGCGTGTCAAGGAAAACTATCAGGCGGAATTTTCGGTTCTTCCGGAAGTCAGGGACGAGATCATCGGACGGTGCAACAACATCGCTTCCGGCGCGCGCATGATCGATGCGATCATCAACAACGATCTGCTGCCGGAAGTCAGCGCGGAATTTCTCCGCACGACCATGGAAGGCAAATTGCTGAAACTCGGATCGGTTGGCGTAAAAGATCATCAGTTCACCTACAATTTTACAACACGGGAGAGATAACATGCCGTTCCCCATCGCCGTCCTTACAGGACACACCGGAACCGGAGACACCATCACCGCTCCCGGCTGTTCCACCGTGCTTGTCAAGGGCAAGCCCGTGTCCTGCCTGGGGGATTCGGTATCGGGTACGGCATGCACGGGAGTCGTCGCGCAAAATCCCAATCCCAAAGTGCTCATCAAGGGGCTTCCGGTCGCCAAACTCACCGCCGTTGCATCCGGCGTGAATCCGGCAAGCGGCGTTCCGGTCGAGACTCCGGTGGCGGTTGCAACCGCGCCTAACGTCATGGTATAAGGAGACGCTGACTATGGATAGAAAAGAGGTAACGGAAAGCCTGTCATGGAGCCAGCTCAGCATTGAAGGTCGAAAGCGGGACGATTTGATTATTTATCAGATCTCTCTCCATGAGGGGCTGTCCATATTCGGGCGGGCGTCAATCACTCTTTTTTCCCAGCAAACGCTGATGACCCAGGATCAGCTTCGGGAATTGCTGGACAAGCCGGCCACCATCTCGCTGCTGGAAGAAGGGAAAGTTGTCCGGAACTTTGTTGGAAAGATCACCGGTGTGACGCATCACGGCATCGCCCGTGTGCTGGATAACGGGAAGGGATATATTTACAAGTATGAATTGATCATTGAGTCCGTGCTCTCTGATATGAAATATGTGCGCAGGACACGGTCGTTCATAGACAAGTCGCGGTTCAATGTCCTGTCCACAATTTTGAAATACTATAATTTATCGTACAATTATGCGCTTACAGCGAAACAGGAAAAGTTTGATTTTTATCAGCGGGACGAGACCGACGAATCCTTTTTCTTCCGTATCCTCCGGCAATACGGGATGAGTTTTCTGCTTGTGCCGAAAGCCGGCGACAATCCTACACAGGAAGAAATCGTTTTTTCCGATGGAAGCCGTTTTTCAAGTTCGGCCGATCCGGAATACAACGCAAGGTTGGTTCTGAAAAGCACTGAAAGCGGATTTGTCAAACTCAGTTCATGGTCGATGTGCGAACATACGGGAGTGGATCGAATTAACATTGAGGAGTCCTCGAGCAATGAGGATGGTTCCCAGAAGAGACGGATTTGGACGCTCAATCAGAATCCAGTCGCCGTTACACCGGATGACACGCAAGAAAGATTGAATTATCGAATCGACATAATTCAAGAAAATTATCTGCGTTCTCTCGCCATGAACAAGGCGGATTGGCATGGCGATACGGCGTCATTGTCCGTCGCGCCCGGCGGTATTATGAATGTTTTGGACTTTTACACGCAGTATCAGGGAGACAATTCCGAAGCAATCAAAACCAGGATTACGGGAATTCAACTTGACTTGACGGAAAAAATTCCCGACTCTTTCCCCGCCATTCCCGGAGCCACGCATCCCGCGGGCGTGAATGTGCGTTTCAATGGCATCAACATGCAGGAATCCGCGCCGAAACATGCGGTGGCTTTCGCGGAAAATGCACAGCAATGGACGGATAATACCGGAATAAAAGTTTATCGAGCCACCGTTTGCGACAAGTCAGGCTCGACGGAATCAATCAATTGCGCATGTGCGCTGGAGCAGCAATCCGATGGAATTGGAATGTTTTTTCATGCGCTTGCGACCGGAATGAAAACTCCGGTGCGCGTAACGTTTTCCATGCCGACCGGAGGTTTGGGACAGGGGTTGTTCCGGCTTCCGCGAATCGGGGACAAAATTCAAATTCTTTCCAGTGGAGACGATTCCTTCACACTGCTGGGATACCTGCCCGGCAATGACGCCATGCAGTTTATGGGGAAAAAGAGCACACCCACGCTGGGAACCTTGGATCAGTTGTCAAATATTACGGTTCTTCGTCACAATTCATTGAAAAAGACAGTCGATTATCTGGACAACGCGGCGGTAACGCCGTATTTCGAGGCGAAGCCGGACGGGATCAAGTATTCTGAATTCGGCATGTATTCCGGCAAGCAATTCGCCGACACCGACAACCCGGCGGATGACGCGGTACGGGTCGCTTCAACCGGCGATATGTTTCTTCAGTCCAACAAGGATCATGTGGAAACGGCGGCGAATTTTATGTTTTCCTCCACGAAAAACGGAAACGCGCTGTTTTCAAAATTCAAAAACATCACCTTCGAGGCGGAAGGCAAAATTACGCTGAAAACCGAGCTTGCCTCCCTGGAAATATCGAACAAGGGTATCAAGTTGATCGTGCATGGATACACCCGGACTTCCGGCGCGCTGGACACCTCATTCACGCTCAAGAATGATTCCATTTCTTCAAAGGCGTTGAGACAGAGTCATTCCGGGATTGTTTCCTATTCCGTAAGCAACTCCATGGGGGCGTCTTTGAGTCTCTACGGCCCCTGCGCGTCCCTGACCGCGATTTCCACGGAAGTGAACACCATGGCTAAAAATGACTGGATCGGTTCTATCGCCGACACGGTTCTCCTGGCGGGCATGCACCTTGCGGACGTGGTGGTTCCGCACAATCCGAAGTATGTCGCAAACAGTATAAAATTCGTGGACAAGACGCCTCCGCCCCCAAAACTAAGTTACGACTGGATTAAGGATCTGGCGGAAAGCATCGCTTCAGATGCGGAAGATTTAGGAAAGGACGTTCATTCCAGCATTCTCAAAAAAAACGCCTGGAAATTCATCACTCAGGACGCCGCGTGGAAATTCACGACCATGACGATCGCCTATGCCGACAAATTTTCTAATGCGAACGTGGCGGCAAAATGCATGGGGCCGCTCTGGATTGTGAATGTGTTGCGCAACTTCTTGAAATTATTGTTATTTTACATCAATATCGGGAAAACGTCCAACTGGAAAACCACGCCGAGTCTTTCCCTCGGGTATGATTCGCTTGCCATCGCATCGCAGATGTTGGAAGTGACGGCGGATGACTACAAAATTCAAAGCAAGAAAGATTCCGCCGCACCGGTCAAGAGTAGTATTTCAGGTGCAATTACTCCGCAGAATTTTTTCCGACTTTTTTCCACGTTGCCGTGGAAAGCTTCCAAAGATATTACAGCATTATCCATAGAACAGATGAGAAAGAAAATGGCCGAGTCGAAAGTCTTCATTTATATATGGGACGGGCAATTAACGGTCGGTTGCAATTCCCAAATTTACGTCGGCACAAAAGATAGCTTGTGTGTCAAGGTCAACACTGTAAAGATTGACATCCAAGAAAGTTTGAATATTGCTGCGGACAG
>CAZHPP010000306.1:0-5367 GCA_964534535.1 uncultured Victivallales bacterium
TTCCCCGAATATGCCTCGATCGGCGGCTCGATCAATCTGCCCGGCGGCGGGAAACTGACCCGGATCGTGATGCCGTCGGACGCATCGTTTCTTTTTCAGCGTTCCGTGCACTGCTGGCGCGGCTGGCTGTGGCAGCTCACCGGAACCGCGCTGCCCATTTCGACCTCCGCCAGGCCGAAACCGGAAAAAGGCGCACTGGTGTTCATGCGCGGCGACACGGCCCCCGGCGGAAGCCGTCTGGTCATCAATGAAAATGGCGGAACGCTGACGGTGAACGACGATTTTGCGCTGACTCCGGCACTGTTCAATTATCTTCGCGGACACGGGGTGTTCTTCTATGATTCGCACACCTCCGCGATTCCGCAGCGCAATCCGAAACTCACGCTTCGCGCCGCCGACACCGCGATCGCACCGAAGTTCCGTGCCCATACCGTGCCGCCGCGTCCGTATGGGGAAGGCATGGGCGGAATCAACAACATTCTTTGGGAAGCAGTGTCGCCCGACTGGTATATCCATTACGATAATACTGTTTCGCATGTATCGCTGATGCTGATGCCGCCCCCGGCTGTACTCCGGAAGCATCCGGAATTCATGATGCTCTGCAAGGACGGCAAACGGCAGAGTCTTGATTCCTTCAAGAATTCGGGCTTTTGCAGTCCCTGTCTCACCCATCCCGAAATACGGGAATTTCTGCTGAAGCGGATGCTGGAATGGCCGGACGCATATCATGCGCGCAATTACGATCTTGCGCTCGGCGACAGACCGGAATCGTTCTGCCGCTGTGCAGCATGCAACGCCGCGAACACCGATCCGAAACATGAAACATACACGTCGGTGATGTTCGATTTCATGAACGAGGCGGCCCGCAGAATGGCGAAGGTCCACCCTGGAGCATTTGTGGAATACGATGCGTATGTGAACTACGGCACGCCGCCGCCCGCGGGGGCCGTCACCGCCGCGAAAAATCTTTCCGTGGCATACTGTCTGACCAGTTTTCCTCGGAAATGTCTGATCCATGCGGATTGCGAATTCAACCGCACTGCCGTTTCCGACATGACCGGCTGGCGGAGTCTGGTGACGCGCGACCGTCTCGGAATCGTGCTGTACGACCGGCAGAATCCGTTCACATTGATCGACGTGCTGAATTGGGTGAATCGGTTCGGCGCGTACCGGCTCTACGCCTTTTGCACGTCGAATGTGGAGGATTATGTCACGGTCCGCTGGAATCTCGGAGCCGATCCGGTCAAGGCCATTGAAGAATTCAACAACGCGGTGTACGGCAAGGGCGGACCGTTTGTGACCGAATACCAGAAAATGGTCTATGAACACGACAAGACATTCAGGCACGACGCCCAGACACTTGCGGCTAATCGGCTGGTCCGCTATCCGTATCATCTGGACCGGAAGATGTTCGACAAGGTTTATGCGCTTCTCGACAAGGGGCTTGCCGCCGTCGGTGGCGATAAAAAATATGAACTCCCGCTGATGTGGGAGAAATTCGAACTTATGGCCGCGGATTTCCACAGTCACCCGCGTTCAGACTATTCCGCGACGGAGGAGCTGAGGGCGTTCGCCCTGCGGACCGCCGAATTCATCCGCCTGGCCGATGCACTTTCCCGCTCCGGAAAGTATCCCTGGATTCTTGCCAACGGGAATATTCTTGAATGGCGGATTCCGATCCGTCAGTTCATGCAGACGTATTGCGGACTGAGCATTCCGGAAACGAAAAAAATCTGGACCGATGACCCCGTCGTCAGGGATTTTTTGAAGGACCCGGTCAAAAAGATGGTCGGAGAACCGGAAATGCTGCCCGGCTATCTGCGCTTCACGCCGGCGATTCTCCGCGGAGGAGAGCCCGATAAGAACGCAGTCATCCTGCGCCGCGCCAGTTCCGGGAAAGGACGTGTCACAGGGGTCTTCACGCTGAACGGCGCACCGTCCGGCCCGGTGCTGCTTGCAGTTTCCGGGTATGACGACGAAAAACCCGGGAAAGCATCGTTCCAGGTGATCGTGAACGGAAAAACCGTCTTTTCCGGAATCAATCCTCTGCCGGATTCCAACGCAAATGCTGGAAACGAATGGACAACGACAAACCCGGGAAGTGCCGGATTTTCCATTCCTGCCGGAACACTGGTCAAGGGTGAAAATATCATTGAACTGGTGAACACGACCCCGGACGATCCAAAGCGCATGATCCGGCGGCTGGTCAATCCGTTGAAACCCGAGGATGGATACATCGAAGCCCAGGACTACTTCTGGGGCTGGCTCGCCGTGGAGGAACTGTCTCTCACCGCGGTCGATGGAGAATTCGCCCGGTACAAGGCTGGAAAGAAAGCCGCATGGGATGTGTTCCGCGAACACAAGCCGCTCGGCGTGATTGAAACCGGCAGGGACGGCGTGATCACGGTTACGCCCCGCGGCGGACGCTACACCGGACTGTGGGTAACTCCTGAAAATAAATGGCTGCTTCCAGCCGGAATAAAATTCAAGGTCCGTGCCAAAGTTTCCGGGACGGGCGTTTTCGAGGTCGGTTTTCTAGTCTATCCCACCGGTCCCGACAATCGGCGGATCAAGTGCGGTCCGTCCGGCGCCACAATCACCGGCAAACTGACTCCCGAACCGAAAGTCTTCGAGCGGGTGCTGACACTGCCGAAGCGCGGGTTCTGTTCGCCCATCATTTATATTAGGGGCAACGGTGGGCTCCTGATTCACGAGCTTTCCTTCGAACCGGTGAAATAAACTGTTTTCACTGCCATGAATGAACTTGAAAAGCTGGCGGAGGCACGAGTCAGGAAAGGCGATAACGTGCGGACGAACAATCTTGAAATTACTGGGAAAATCATATATCCAAGTTTTACGCATGATGCGAGCCGGGCGCTGGATCCTCAGCTGCATACTCATAATGTCGTGTGCAACGTGACGAAGGATTCCGAGTGGCATTACAAGGATGTGGAGGCGGTCGACAATTCCATAACCTGATCATCGTAAACGATAATTATTTATCTCCCGGAGAGATGCAGTGTCAATGGCTCTTTCAAAAGGCGAGTATCATATTCCATCGCCGTGTCCCATTTCGATGTGGTTATTCTCGGGTTCGGACAGACAGCTTCCTCTTAAGCAGTGAGAATGAATACACATCCGCGGAACGTCAGAAGTAGGAGATTTTTCATCTGGGAAGTCCTTATTTTTTCGGGATCAGCAGGAATTCCGGAGTCAGAATCCGTTTGATCTTCTGTTTGAATTCGGGCGTGACGGCGGGATTGAATCTTGTATAGATGAACATGGGGCGATCCTCAACGCCTGGAATTTCAATTTCGATATTGGAACGAACTCCAGTGTCCGGAGTCACTTCGATGGAGAAAACATCCATAATTTCGAAATAATGCTGCATGAAGACTCTTTCATCAGGATGGTCGGACAACCGATAAAACGGAGTCGGCATGGAGGGAACTTTCTGCGGTGGAAAAGGCTGTGCGGATACAGCTTCCGCCTGCAGCAGATTTTTCAATCTCAGCAAGACGTCCTCATAATTATTGGTATTCATGGGAGCGGCCTTCAGAACGCTCTCCGGACGGTTGCGAGACAATACGACATACCGGCCGGATTTGTTGACGAGAATGTTCAGAAAAATAATTCTGATGGCCTGAGTTTCCAATTTTTCCCAAAGTGGAAGGACCAGAAAATCCCGGATTCCGATCTGGTCCCGGTCTGAAGCCTGCAAATTGAAATATTCCGTAACGATCAGAACATTTTCGCCTGGATACCACACTTTGCGGAAAAGCCATTGCTGTTCCTTGCTGAGCAGCGATTTGTGCAAAAATGCGAAATTCCATTTACAATGCCCTCCATCGGAGAGGGAAAAATTTTCTCCGGGTTTCAGAGAAAATGATTCTCCATATTCAGTTATCCTCTGTTCATTCCGGCGCGAAACCAGAAAGCGGACGCCTTTTTCCTTCAATCTGAACGAAACGGAATCGGGCCTGATCTGAAAATCCGCGAAAAAATCGTCAGGGGTGAAAATTATTTTTCCAGTCGGCTGTTCCGCAGCTTTCTTGAACAGGCAAGGATTGCAGGAAATCAGCAGCAGTTTTTCCCGTTCCGGCAACCCGGCGTAAGTGTCGGTAAAGTACAAATTGCGGAGATATGCTCCGCTTTTCGGCCTCGGCACGGGAGTCGGCAAAGGCGGAAACTTCTTCCATGGCAGATCCAGCTGACTGACAAATCCTGTCAGCAGTTTCTTTTCATTCAATGCCTGAAACAGCCATGACAGATTAAGGCAGTTTTCCCCGTCTGATAATTCAACCGCACAAGCACTCAATAAAAAACGGGCATTTTTCTCAGTCGGATGAAGCAGATATTCCTGGAACAGAAAACCGTTTTTTAAAAGGTCGGAATCTGTACGGCAAAACGGATCCTGCTCCGCGGCAAGGATCAGGAAAGCGTCCGGCAGCTGTTCGGGGAAGTTTCCGCGATGTTTCAGAATCATGCGTCCGACACGATGCGGCTTGATTTTCCCGTAAAGTTTACGGTCTCCCGTGACGATGATTTGCGTGATCTCCTTCAGCAAGGTCTTTTCTTCATATTCGTCCATGACATCGGCAATGTATTTGCTCAAGGCCTTATTATCGTCGAAGAGCCTGACACAGCCGGCGTACCATTCCCGCGCCAGTTCCGGCGGCACTTCATGCTGCTGCAAAAAACTAAGCAGATCAAACATTGGCGCGTCTCCATCCCAGCAAACCGATGGTACATCGGTGAAAAAATACCATTTCCAGCGCCGGAATTTCCAGCCCCGATTGCAGGTCTGCACCCGAATAAAATAATTGGACCGATATCCGGTTCCTCCGACATATCTGATCAAAGGCTTGTCATAGCCGAGTTTGTATTTCTGATATACACCGGAATAGCAGGAGTCTTGGAAATATCGAGTCCATACAGGAGATCGTTTCCCGTTCTTTTCAACGGCTTTTGAGACAACGCGCCTCCCATTGGAAAAATCGACTCCATTGTTAATATAATAATCAATATCCGAAGCATTCATTATCATAAAGCAGCATAATACGCAGAACACGAACAAGGACCAATAGATTTTCATGTCGTCTCCTTGTGAGCATGAGTGCCAAAAATAGATTACACGTCATATGGCGGGTTTGCAAATCCATTTTGAGAAAATATTATTTATAAAGACGAGGAATATGCTTTTCGGGATGCGTTTTTATAAATAAGAACATGTACAGAGCGTCCTGATGTCTCCTGCAGGCTGTGCGGAAACGCTTCCGGATCTTTCGTACAAGAGCATCACGGAACGGTCAAAGAAATTTGCAGCGTATCTGAAGGAAACTGCAAAGAGACTTTGGGATCGCGGCC
>CAZHPP010000307.1:0-5358 GCA_964534535.1 uncultured Victivallales bacterium
GCCGGTCTTTGACATCTACCGGAACATCCTCACGGAAATCTACGAACTCACCAGACAGCTCGACCCGACCCGTCCGTGCAACGAAACCAGCGGATACACGCACGTCAGGACCGACCTCTGGACCGTGCATCTCTACCGGCAGAACGTGAAGGAACTTGAAGCGGCCCTCTGTCCGAAGGATTCCCCTGTCTTCAAGGCCGGATTCTGGCCTGAAACAGGGAAGCACAACCCCAAGGCCGAAGGCTACGAAGGCCAGCCGTACATCAACGACGAGTTCGGCGGATTTCTCTATATTCCGCCCGAACGCCGCAAATTTGCGGAAAACACCTGGGGCTATTACGGGATCGAGATCAAATCCGGAGACGAACTCTGCGCGAAGATTGAGGAGCAGGTGCGCTTCATGTCGCATCTTCCGAATCTCGCGGGATTCTGCTTCACGCAGCTCACGGATATCGAGCAGGAGCAGAACGGAGTCTGCTGCTACGACCGCACTCCGAAGGCCGATCCGGCCAGGATCCGCAAGGCCTTCCTGGCCTGAACGGAGCCCCGAGGCGGGGCGGACTCCCGGGTCAGTTCCGCTTCGGTTCCGCCGTCACGCTGGCGAGCGGCGTATGCAGAAGCCGTCCGTCGAAATGACTGTGGAACAGCGTGAGAGTTCCTGCGCTGCAGTCCGGGAACTGAATTCCGGATTCCCAGGCAGAAATTTTCCGGGAATCTTCGTCGGACAGACGGAATTTCATGCGGAGAATCGTGATATGGGGCTTGAACGGCTTGTCTTCTGACTCGACCCCGAGTTCTTTTTTCACGAGTGCGTCGACCGCTTCCTTCAGCTCCAGAAGTTTCGGCGTGCTTCTGAGCCGCAGGTGCATGCTCCCGGCAAAGAATCCGAATCCTTCCGGGATCAGCGGAACGGGGAAAATCTTCAGCTTCTCGAAGGCCGCGGAAAGGCGGGCCGTGTCTTTCTGCGGAACATTGCCGAGAAAACGCAGGGTCAGGTGCAGCATGTCCCGCGGCGTTGCGCGTGCGGCTGCGGAGGGGCGGCCTTTCGTGAGAGATTCCCGGAATTCCTCCGGCGGTTCGAGCGCTATGAACAACCGGTTCATTCCCTGGGTCTGTTCCAGCATGGTTCCAGCTCCTTCTTCCATATTGAGTATTTCTGTTCGAACGGGAATCCTGCCGCGGCCGGGCTGGTCGACGGCATCCGGACGCTCATCGGGACGAGCTCCGGGAAATATCGTTTCAGACAGTCCGCGGCCTTGCCGCCGTTGCAGAGAATCTTCCGGAGGCGGGGCAGCTGCTTCACAAGCCCGGAGATGTCGTTCGGTTCCGGCGAGCGGATGTCCGAGTCGAGGCTCGTGGCCCGTTCGCAGGATTTCAGGACGTCCCACAGGGCGATTCCGTTCCGCCGGAGAATTTCCAGACGCGCCGGATAGGGCAGTGCGCGTTCAAAATGGAACAGTCCGCACATGACAGGCCAGAACGCATTGTGCGGGAACGCATAATATTCCTGCGCGGCCAGCGAGGCTTCCCCCGGCATGGATCCCAGAATCAGGATCACTGCCGCGGGATCCGCCGACGGCGGAAACGATTCCGCGCGTGTTCCGGCATGGTCCTGTTTCATGTTCCGCAGATTCTCCCTGTTGATTCTGCCAATATACCGTTCCGCGGGGGCTTTTTCAAGATTGATCCGCAAATCCGCCCCGAAAAGCACCGCGGAACGCCCGCATCCGCGCGATTTCTCCGGAACATGGGCTGAAAATCGGAACGGCGCTGGAAATCTTTGCTTCCGCGGTGTAAATTATCAGGAATAAGCGGAAAGGAGCAAACATGAATCAGCCTGAACCTCAGCTGCTGTTCGACGGCCCCGCCATGTCCCGCATGATCGGCGGAATCGCCGGCGAAATTGTCTCCGAGTTCGGCACGCGCATGGACGAGCTGTGCATGATCGGAATGCAGCAGCGCGGAGTCCCGTTCGCGGAACGGCTGGCTGCGGAAATCCGGACCCGTTCCGGCGCGGCGATCCCTCTCGGCAAGCTTGACATCACCATGTACCGCGACGACATCGGGATGCGGAAAACACTCCCGGTGATCCGTCCGACCGAAATTCCGTTCGACATCAACGGGAAAATTCTGGTTCTTGCCGACGACGTGATGGAGGCCGGCCGCACGATCCGTGCGGCGCTTGACGCCCTCACCGACTACGGCCGCCCGGCCATCATCCGCCTGGCCATCCTGATCGACCGAGGCAAGCACGAGTTCCCCATTGCGGCGGATTACACGGGGAAAAATCTCCATGCCGATTCCGCCTGCCGGATCTGCGTCCGGTGGAACGAAATCGACGGCTCCGACTCCGTCCGGCTCGAAAAACACATCCAACACGGGATTTGAAATCTATGGAATTTACCTGGAACAGAAAGGACCTTCTGAGCCTTTACGACCTGTCGCCCGAGGAGATCGTGTTCATCCTCGACACGGCCGCCGAGTTCAAGAAAGTCTCCCAGCGCCGCATCAAGAAGGTGCCCGCCCTGCGCGGCAAAACGGTCGTCAACTTCTTTGTGGAGCCGAGCACCCGCACGCGCACCTCGTTCGAGCTCGCCGAACAGCGGCTTTCCGCCGACATCATCAACATGTCCGCGGAGACAAGTTCGCTCCGCAAGGGCGAAACGCTTCTGGACACCGTCAAGAACATCGAGGCGCTTCAGGTCGACCTGATCGTGATGCGCCACTCGGTTTCCGGCGCGCCGAACTTCCTGGCCCCGCGCGTGCGCTGCGGAATCGTGAACGCCGGCGACGGCGCCCACAGCCATCCCACCCAGGCGCTCCTCGACCTCTTCACGATCCGCGAGAAAAAAGGATCGTTCAAGGACCTCCACGTCTCGATCGTCGGGGACATCCGGCACAGCCGCGTGGCCCGCAGCGACATGTGGGGCCTTCTCAAGCTGGGCGCGAAAGTCACATTCTCCGGTCCCGCCACGCTCGTTCCGCCGGAATTCGGCGAAATCCCCGGCGTGACCGTGGAGCCCTGCCTCCGCAAGGCGCTCGAAAGCGCCGACGTGGTCAATCTCCTGCGGATCCAGCACGAACGCCAGCGCAGCGGATTCTTCCCCAGCATCGGCGAATATGCCTCCGTTTTCGGACTCAACGAATCCACGGAAAAATACATGAAGCCCGATGCCATGATCATGCATCCGGGTCCCATCAACCGGGGCGTCGAACTCGACGCCGCTCTCGCCGACGGGCCGCGCTCCGTCATTCTCGAACAGGTCACCAACGGACTGGCCGTGCGCATGGCCGTCCTCTTCCTCGTTGCGGGGTGTCTGAAATGAATTACCTTCTGAAAAACTGCCGCGTTGTTGATCCTTCCCGGAACATCGATTCCACCGGCGAAATAGCCGTGACGGAGGGCCGGATCGCCGAAAAAGCGGCTCCGGATGCACAAATCGTTGACCTTAAAGGACTTGTTGCCGCTCCTGGCTTCATTGATCTCCATGTGCATCTCCGCCAGCCGGGGAAAACCGCAGCCGAAACCATCGCCACGGGAACCCGCGCCGCCGCGGCCGGGGGCTTCACCTCCATCGTGGCCATGCCGAACACCAGTCCGTGCGCCGACAACCCCGGCACCATTCAGTATGTGCTCACGCACGCCGAAAAGGAAGGCGTGGTCCACGTGCTTCCCTGCGGCGCCATGACGAAAGGCAGCGAAGGCGTGGAAATGTCCCCGCTCGGCGCGCTCAGGGGCGCCGGAGTCGTGGCGCTTTCCGATGACGGACGCTGCGTCCAGAACCACGAACTCATGCGCCACATCATGGAATATTCCCGCAGCTTCGACCTGCCGATCCTCGACCATGCCGAGGACAAGCAGCTCGCCAGCGACGGTGTGATGCATGAAGGCTACTGGTCCGTGGTCCTTGGCATGAAGGGAATCCCCGCCGAGGCCGAACAGCTGATGATCGAACGCGATGCCCTGCTTGCCAAAAAGACTGGGTGCCGCATCCATATCCAGCATGTTTCAACGGCGGATTCGGTCGAGATCATCCGGCACGCCCGCGCCAAGGGAATCCGGATCACGGGAGAGGCCACGCCGCACCATTTCACGCTCACGGACGTCGAAATCAAGAAGTTCGATTCCAACTACAAGATGAATCCGCCGCTCCGTTCCGAGGCCGACCGTCTGGCCCTGATCGAAGGCCTCCGCGACGGTACCATCACCGTGATCGCGACTGACCATGCGCCGCACACGGCCACTGACAAGCTGGTCGAATTTGATTATGCTCCGTTCGGCATCATCGGGCTCGAGACTGCGGTTCCGCTTGCGCTTACGGAACTTTACCACAGGCATGTGCTGACTCTTCCGGAACTCGTTTCCAAGTTCACGTCCGGACCTGCCGACGTGCTGGGACTTCCGCTCGGCACGCTCGCTCCCGGTTCCGCTGCGGACATCACGGTTTTCGACCCGGAGGAGGAGTATGTGATCGATCCCTCCAAATTCAAGTCGAAAGCGCGCAACACGCCGTTCGGCGGCATGACCGTGAAGGGACGCGTGAAAAAGACCATGGTTTCCGGGAAGTTCGTTTACGAAGACTGATCCGGATTTTCACGGAAGCGTTCTTCGTTTCCGGAAAATTCAGGCGATGTCCTGAGTGATGGCTGATTTCCCGGAATTTCCAATGGGCTGCTCGCCCCTTGAACCCTCGGCAGGACTCAAAGAGCCCTGCACCCTGCGCAAAAAAATCAATTTTTTGCGCTCGTTCTCCTGTCGATTCCTCCCAGCCCCCGGATCCCGGGAAAAACAGTCGGAATTCAGTGCAGGGCCAAATTTTATTCCTCTGCTTTTTTCGGCGCGTTGAAGCGGACCGAATATCCGCGCTCGATCAGCGTGTACACCCAGATGAGGATGGAAACAAGGATTGTAACGCCGCTTTCGAATGCCCACAGCTTGGCGGAAAGAGCGCCTCCGCAGGCAATGGAAGCCCAGGACTGGTAGCAGCAGACCCCGAACATGATCGTCTGGCGGATGGACAGAAGGAAAAGAATCCCGTGATGCGGAATTCCGTTCTTCGGTGCTGTTCCATTCTCGACGCGGCGGATGTCCCGTGAAATTCCGATGTGAAGCGCGGTCCAGACCAGAATGGACGCGGCGGCAATCGGAATCGCCAGACGGAGATATTCCGCCGCCTGCGGACCGAGTCCGCGGTATTTTGCATACCCGAAGAAGAAAGCGGCCCCCAGGAACTGGAGCGCGAACAGAACGGCAAAAATGCCGAGTGCAAGCCGCAGCAGTTTTGCAATGGGGCGGACGATCGGCGTGACGGGCATGGCTTCAAATTTTTCCGGAGACCACGGGGCAGGGGCCTTGAA
>CAZHPP010000308.1:0-5354 GCA_964534535.1 uncultured Victivallales bacterium
ACGACGGAAAAGGCGTACTTCTTCGTTTCCGTGGAAAGCCGGCTGGTGCATCCCGATTCCGAACTGGCCGCCGTGAACGGCCGGCTCACCGCCATCCCCGAACTCGTCAATGCAAAGAAAGGTGAAAAATGAACAGAAAAACGAAACTTGCGGCGCTGATCCTGACAGCCTCGGCTTCCGTGTTCGCGAACCAGCAGCCGACCTCCAATGACAACCCGGCGTATGACCGCAGCAGCGTCCACGCCCAGCTCCGGCTGAACATCCGCGAAAATGCCGAAACCGTGCATTTCATCCGCGACACGAACGACCCCAGGATCATTACCAAGACCTATATTCTGAAGCATGCCGATCCCTATTCGATCCGGCCCTACCTGCGGGAAATGGTCCAGGCGCTCACGGTCGACTACAACAATCCGGCCGGACGCGTGAACCCGTACTATTACAACACCTACAGCAAGGACAATGCCGCCAAGACCCAGAAAATTTTCGTCCCGGCCGGAATCGAATGTGTGAAGTTCGCGGACGGCACGGGCGCGGTCATGGTCTCCGCGGAAGAGTACCGCTTCCATTCGAGCCCGAACGGCATGGGGATCGACGATCTGGTCGCCGCGCTCGACCAGCCCGGAATCATGAACTCCTCGGGCCAGCCTAAGTTCATCTACTTCCCTGCGAACCGCAGCGCGAAGGAGCTCCAGACCATGATCAGACTGGTCGGCGCCAACGTCTCCAACGACACCGTGGAACTGATCGGCGGCAAGGACAAGGTCGAGTTCGACCCCGAGCTCAACTGCCTCTTCTTCAACACGGCGCTTTATTCGCGCAAACATATCGAATCCATGCTGAAGATCTATGACATCCCGCATCCGGAAGTCCGGCTCCGCTGCACCGTCTACGAGCTCGAAGCCGAAAACGACGGCATGCTCGGACTCGACTTCCAGTCCTGGAAGAACAACAACGGGACGAAGCTCCTTCAGACAGGCGCAAATCTGTCCCGCAACTACAACATCCGGGACGTCCTGACCGCCGTCCGGCCGGACGGAACGGTCAACTCCCACTTCTTCAACTTTCAGCCGGAATGGAACACGAAGTTCCTCGACTTCCTCGTTTCCAAAGGCAAGGCGAAAGTGCTTACGACCGGCGACCTCGCGATCCAGAACGGCTCGACCGGAAAGCTCGTCTGCTCCAGCGGAGTCATGTACGCCGAACTGACGAAGATTCCCTCCAGACCCGGCGAAGCCGAACACGGAAACGCCGTGAACGTGCGGCCCGTGAACGACAAGTTCCGCTTCGAACTCGACGTCACGCCCTCGATCACGGAAAAGGCGTCCGTCCTGAAGCTCGCGGTCAGCACGCGGAGCATGATCGGAATCGCCTCGAACGGCACGGTCCGCACCAGCGGCTGGAGCATGAACCAGACCGTCATGCTCGGCAGCGGCGGCAGCCGCTTCTATCTCGGCGGAATCGAGAAAACCGCACTCGTGAGCGACTCTTCCGGAATTCCGCTGCTGAAGGACATCCCCGGGCTCGGCTGGGTGTTCTCCACGGAGCGCGAATCGACCAAGAAGACGCGCCTCGTGGCCGTGGCCGAATGCGTCACGGTCCGTCCCGATACGAAAATCGATCCCGCCTCGCTCCGGGGAATCGAACTGATCCGCGGCGCAGCAGACCGTTCCGGCGAATTCAACCGGTTCGGCTACCGCCAGCTTCTGCTCGACCCGGACCGGGGAAACTAACACGAATCTAACAAACGCAGCACACAACGTTCACAATCATCACCTATATTGAATGCAGACAAACAGAGGAGCAATGGAATCATGAACATGAAACTCAGAATGACAGCAGCCGCGGCAGCCGCACTGGCCCTCATCGCCGCAGGATGCTCCGGGAACAAAACGGCAAAGACCGTCACGATCAACGGCGCCGGAGCCAGCTTCCCGGCGCCCGTCTACCAGAACTGGACCCACACCTATACGCAGGCCAATCCCGGAATCCAGGTCAACTATCAGAGCCTCGGTTCCGGCGCGGGGATCAATCAGATCAAGTCCAAGACGGTCGACTTCGCGGGCAGCGACAACCCGCTGACGCTCAAGGAACAGGAGTCCGCGGGACTCGTCCAGTTTCCGATGCTCACCGGCGGTGTCGTGGTGATCGTGAACCTGCCCGGAATCGGTTCCAATGAGCTCAGACTCAGCCGCAGGGCGCTCGCGGGACTCTTTCTTGGAAGAATCAAGAAATGGAACGATCCCGAGCTCGCCGGTCTGAACCCGCAGCTCAGACAGGCCGACATCCCCGTCACGGTCGTCCGCCGGGCCGACGCCAGCGGCACGAGCTTCATCTTCACCGACTACCTTTCCAGAATCTCTCCGGAATGGAAGGAAAAGGTCGGCACGGGCGCTTCCGTGAACTGGCCAGTAGGAATCGGCGGACAGAAGAACCCCGGAGTCTGCAACAACGTGGCCCGGATCAGGGGCGCGGTCGGATACACCGAATACACCTATGCGGTCGAAGCGAAACTGGCCTCGGTTCAGCTGGAAAACAAGGCAGGAAAGTTCGTCGCGCCGAATCCGGAATCGTTCTCCGCGAGCGCCTCGAACGCCGACTGGAAGAATGCTCCCGGCTTCCGCATGATGCTCACCGACCAGCCCGGCGACGCTTCCTGGCCGATCACCGGAGTCACCTATATCCTGTTCCGCAAGGACTGCGCACCCGAAATGCGCGCGCAGCTTGTCAGATACTTCAACTGGTGCTTCACCGCCGGAGCCGCCGCAGCCAGAAAACTTGACTACGTCCCGATTCCGGAAAACGTCGTGGAGCTCGTCAACGGAAAGGTTCTGAAATGAGCGAATATCTGAAAGGCAAGATCATCCGGCTGCGCTGCCGCAAAAGCTATCCCGGAGCGCACACCCACGTCATCATCGGCAAGGTGGAAGAGGAAAACGGCCACTACATCGCCGTGAAGGGCCGCACCTTCCACTTCAGCAGGATCGTCGACGGCATGCGCAGCCAGGTGCATGCCGGAATTTCCATGGTCCGGATCATTCCGTGGGACAATGTCGAGATCATCCACTGGCTCAGCGAAAAGACGGAATGGAAGGCCGACTTCGAGTTCGACAAGGGCGGCAATCTCGTGCTGAAGGACTCCGTCCACACGCTGATCGCCGAAAAAAGCGAAGGGATTGAATAATCCATGCTGAAAACCGATTCCATTTTCCGGAACGCGTGCTTCTGCTGCGCGGCGCTTGCAGGAGTCCTCGCGCTCGGATTTCTGATCCAGCTGGCCGTCTCCGGAGCGGACGCGTGGCGGACGTTCGGACTCGGGTTTCTCACTTCCAGCGAATGGGATCCCTCCGCGAACCGCTTCGGCGCCCTGCCGAGCATCACGGGGACCCTGATCACGACGGCGGTGGCGCTGATTCTGGCGCTGCCGCTCGCCTTCTCCGCGGCGCTCTGGCTGGTCGACGCGCCCCCCGCGCTCGGGAACATCCTGAGCCAGGCGATCGACCTTCTTGCCGCAATCCCGAGCGTAATCTACGGCATGTGGGGCCTGTTCGTGCTCGCCCCGCTGATGCAGACGAAGGTCCAGCCCTTCCTGGTGAACGTGCTTCACCTGAACCTGCTGCCGTTCGTCTCCTCCGACTACAACGGTTTCGGCCTGCTGACCGCAGGCCTGATCCTGGGAATCATGATCCTGCCCTACATCTGCGCCGTCATGCGCGACGTCTTCCGCATGACGCCCTCCGTTCTGCGCGAATCCGCCTACGGAATCGGGTGCACCCGCTGGGAAACCGCCCGCGACATCGTGCTCCGCTATGGAATCCGCGGAATCCTCGGCGGCGTGTTCATCGGACTCGGCCGCGCGCTCGGCGAAACCATGGCCGTCCTCTTCGTGATCGGGAACCTGATGCACATGCCGGACAACATCTTTGCTTCCGCCACGACCATTTCCGCCACGCTCGCCAACAACTTCGCCGAAGCCGGAGGACTCCAGAAAAGCGCGCTCTTCGCGCTCGGACTGGTGCTCTTCGCCATGAGCTTCGCCATCCAGATCGCCGCACAGTACTATCTCCACGCAACCGGTTCATCCAGAGGTGAAAAATGATGAAGCGCAAAAGCATTCTCAGACGCAAACTTCAGGACAGGGCGCTCCGGATCTTTTCCGGATTCGCCGTGATTCTGGCCGTGGGCGTCATGCTCTGGATTCTCATTTCCGTGGCCGCCAACGGCGCAAGAGCGCTGAACTGGAATTTCTTCACGGCCTCCTCCGCGCCGTACGGAACGGAAGACGGCGGAATCGCAAACGCCATTCTCGGAACGGTCCTCATCACGGTCGGCGCGGCCCTTGCGGCGGTTCCGGCCGCGGTCCTCGCCGGAATCTGGCTTTCCGAATTCGGCGGACGCTCCAGGACGGCCGCCGTCCTCCGCTTCACGGCCAACGTGCTCATGGGAATGCCCTCCGTGCTCGCCGGACTCTTCATCTACATCATTCTGGTGGTGCCGACCGGACACTTCTCCGGATTCGCCGCCTCGCTCGCTCTCGCCGTCATCATGTTTCCCGTGGTCATGCGGACGACCGAGGACATGCTCGCGATGGTGCCCTACTCCCTGCGGGAATCCGCGCTGGCGCTCGGCATGAGCCGCGCCCGGACCACGCTCGACGTGGTCTGCCGCAGCGCGAAGAACGGCCTCCTCACGGGCATCCTGCTTTCGCTTTCCAGAGTTTCCGGGGAAACCGCGCCGCTCCTCTTCACCGCCATGTTCGCCGACTCCTGGCCGACCGGATACTTCACCGAACCGACCGCCAACCTGCCGGTCCTCATCACCGAATACGCCGCGAACTCGCCGTTCGAAGCCATGCACCGCATGGGCTGGGGCGCCGCGCTGACCGTATGCGCCCTCGTCCTCTGCCTCAACATCGGAACACGAATCCTTTTCAGGGAGAAAACACATGCCCGTTAAAATCCGCGCCGAGCACCTGAACTTCTATTACGGAACGCATCAGGCCCTGTTCGACAACAACCTCGAAATTCAGCAGAACACCATCACCGCCGTGATCGGGCCTTCCGGATGCGGAAAGTCCACGCACCTCCGCATCTACAACCGCATCTACGAGCTCTACCGCGACCAGCGCGCCGAGGGAAAGCTCCTGATCGACGGGCAGAACGTGCTCGACTCCTCGGTCGACGTCCTCGAACTCCGCCGCAAGGTCGGAATGATCTTCCAGAAGCCCACGCCCTTCCCCATGAGCGTGTTCGACAACGTGGCCTATCCGCTGCGGCTCCACTACAAGCTCTCCCGCGGCGAAGTCGCCGACCGCGTGGAGGCCGCCCTCCGCGGCGCCTCGATCTGGGAGGAAG
>CAZHPP010000309.1:0-5349 GCA_964534535.1 uncultured Victivallales bacterium
GAAGTGCCGAGGCGGAAGGAATCAAGACCTTCTCCCAAGTCGGCTCGACCCCTTATTATGGCAGCATTGCGCTGGACAGCATCTCCGGCGGATTCTCCGTGAACGCCTCCGGAGCCACGAAATCCAGCGCATGCGGCCTTCTCGGAAAAGACATCACGGCGGAAGGCACACTTTCCGGCAAGTTCTCCGCAACGGCGAAGACCACTTCCGGGAACGCCCAGGCCGCATTGGTCCTTTCCACCGGCACGGTGACATTCAACGGACCGGTGACTGGCGACATCACGGTTTCCGCCGCTTCAAAGTCCGGCAGCGCCACAGGATTCGGATTCATGTCAGGAAGCGACATTTTCTTCGAAAAAGGACTTGATTCGAAGTTCACGGTCAGCGCACAGGGAACCGGCACCGCCTCCGCATCTGCCCTCTACGGCGTGAATATCAACTTCTATTCTGACAAAGATATTTCCGTCACAGCTTCCGGGAAGAGAGCCCAGGCATACGGCATCAGCGCTTCCGGAACACTGAACGGCGGCACCGGCAAAGGCAAACTCACGGTGTCGGCCGTGTCGGCCGAGGTATTTTCCGCCGCAGGCATTTACGCAAGCGAAGCGGCACTTTCTCTCGGCGGGGACCTGACCGTCTCCGGAAAGTCGACGGGCGGGACCGCATCCTCTGCCGCATACGGCGCGCTCGTCAACAACGGCAACTTCGAAGCGGAAGGCGGAATCGCGGGAAAGATCACCGTTTCCGCCGCAGGAAAGGGAACCGTCTCGGCCGCGGGAATCATGGACGCAACGGACGATACGTCGGCCTACGTCGGCATCGAAACCATCGGGAAAGCCGTTTCCGTGAGCGCGACAGGAGCCGCTGCGGACTCGGCGGGATTCCAGGCCGTCGGCAATGTGGAAATCACAAGCCTTGCAGGACCGGTCAGCGTCACGGCGACGGCCTCTTCCGGAACGGCTTCCGCCAGCGCATTCCGTTCCACAAAGAATGAGATCAGCATTGACAGTCTCGCCGGAGCTCTCAGCGTAAGCGCGACAGGCACGGGCACCGCGACCGCATACGGTTTTAGAACCGACCTGACGACCGGCGATATTGTAGCGGACATTTCCGGTTCCGCATCGGTCACGGCGAAAAGCACGGGCGGTCCGGCCTCCGGCGCAATCGTCTTCACCATGGGAAATGCGAAGCTGACCCTGGAGGGAAAGAAATATTCCGTCACGGTCACGGCGGACAAGGACATCCAGTTTGCCGGAGCATTTGTTTCCGCGGGGAAAAAGATGACAAACTCTTCCAGCCTCACCGCCGCCGTCACGGTCGCGGCAAAGAGCAATACTGGTGCGGTCAACGCGGCCGCGTTCTACGGAGCGGAAGGCATCACGCAGGACGGCAGCGTCACTTCCGCCATGACGGTCACGGCGGAATCCAAGTCCGGGAACACGGTCGCCGCCGGATTCGCCGCGGAAAATCTTCTCACGCCCACTTACGATCTTCTGTCCCTGGCCGATTTCAGCGGCAAACTCTCGGTCTCGGCAAAGACGGGCAAAACAGGCTCGGCGCAAGCCGTTGCATTCTCGGGAGGAACGGTCTCCGTGGAAGGAGTTCTTGCCGGAAACACCGCAGTCAGCGCCTCCGCGGAAACCGGGGACGCGGACGCATACGGAATTTTCGCCAAAGACGAAATTGACGTTCAGAGCTTCGGTTCCGGAAAGTTCACCGTCACAGCGGCGGGAACCGGGCCCGCGACCGCATACGGAATTCAGTCGACAGCAGGCTCGGTCGAATTTCTCAGGCCCGATGCTTCGCTCGGGACCTGGAACGTCACGGCCGCAGGAAACGCCGTCATGGCGTACGGACTCCATGTTAAGACCATTGACCTCTCCCAGCCGACCGATGTGCTTTCCGGCACGGTGAACGTCACGGCGAAGGCCGCCTCCAAGACCGCGGCCGGAACCGCCGCGGGAATCTCCGTCAGCACGGTTAACGGTGCCATGGCCGTGAACGTCTCCGCCTCCGGATTCGACAAGGCATACGCCTACGAACTCACGGGAGCGGCGAACCTGGTCATCCAGGACTCGAAGGTCACGGCAAAAGTCTCGAGCGCCTCCGGAACGGCGTGCGCCGTGTACGGCAGTTCCGCCGACAACCAGACCGTCACGCTCCTTGCGGGCGCAAAACTCACGGGCGACATCGACCTCGGCGATGGTTCGGCGGACAAGCTCGTCATTAAGAGCGGCGCTTCGCTCAAGGGCAACATCCGGAACACGGAAGCGGTCACGCTCTTCCTGAACGATTCCGACGCTGCGAACCAGGCGCTGTGGGAAGCGACCAACCTCGATGGTGTTCCATCGAGTGTGGTCACCCTCGAAGTCGAAGAAGGCATCACGGGCGACTTTACGGTCTTCAAGGGCGCGAAGAACAGCATCGTCTCGGGCGGCATATTCGACGGCATGACGCTCAATGCGGGCGGGGACACCGGCGTGCTCGCGCTGAACGGCGCCGCCGTGAATGTCGGCGACTACGACTACACGCTCACGTCGAAGGACGGCAAAACGCTCATGCTCGGAATCGTTGCGCACGCATCGTAAGGCGGAATTCCGGAACGGTTCACGCACGGCGGAAGGCATTGCGCTTTCCTCCGTGCTTATTTTCATCTTCCAGCTTGAAAAAATGCTGTTCCCGGCGTAAGGTATGCGGTTCCTCATTCAAACAACGGTAAAACCATGTTTCATGCCATGAAAGAGTTCGCGCAATCGCATCTCTCGCCGGTCACGGACCTGCTTTACAAGATCAAATATCCCTCGTCGCGCCGGGAATACTGCCCGTTCTGCCGGAGATATGAACCGATGATCCCCGGCGGAGAACCGGCCCCGCGGAAGAATGCGCTCTGCAGCCGCTGCCGTTCGCTGGAGCGCCACCGTTTTCTGTTCTACGTCTATCAGGTGGAACTTCTTTCCTCCGTGCGGAAACTGCGCGTGCTCCATTTTGCGCCGGAACTTCCGCTGTGGAAGATCCTTTCCAAAGCCCCGAATCTGGAGTATGTCTGCGGCGACCTCCATCCGCAGCGGTACCGGGAAATTCCGGGCTGCCGCGAAATCAACGCGCTCGACACGAAATTCCAGGACGGCTCATTCGACGCCGTGATCGCGAACCATCTGATCGAACACATTCCGGAAGACGCGTTCTTCCGGGAGCTTTACCGGATTCTGGTTCCGGGCGGCAGGGCATTCCTCTCGACCCCGGTGTATCAGGAACTGGAGCACACGCTCGAAAATCCGGAATTCAGCACGCCGGAACTGCGGAAAGCCAATTACGGGCATCCGGAACATCTGCGGAAATACGGGCGGGACATTGCATCCCGCTTTCCTGCGTGCTTTGACGTCTCCGTGCTGACTTCGGACTCGCTTCCGCCGTTCGGCGACCGGGTCAACAGCAACTGCTTCATCCTGCGGAAGAAGCAGGCGTCTCCACACCTGTCGCCAGTTCAGTGAAGACGGGCATTTTCGTCCGTTTTCTCACAGACGGGAAGGAATCAAAGTCCAGTCCTGGAAGATATAATTTCTGAAACTTCAGGCTCTGTCCGAGAAAAATCTTATTTCACTTTTTTGAATGTGCCGCAGTTCAGCCGGACGTATTTCCCCGCGGAGACGGCTTTGGCAAGCTCTTCGCCCGTCCCGGTGAAGAACGTATCGCGGCAGAGCGGAAGGGCCGGGTCGACGGGAACCAGTTTTTCCTTTTTGCCGTCCGCCGACTTTTCCTTCTTCATGAACGTCACATAATCGACCTGAAGGAGTCCGCCCGGAACCTGATGGAATTCCGCAATGTAATATTTCATCTGGGCCAGAAACATCGCGCTGGAAAGGTCGTATCTCCCCGCCGCATAGTCCAGAATGTCCCACGTGACGCACATGTACTGCTTTCCGCCGGTCTGGAAGAAGAATCCGGCCATCGGGACCCAGTCCGAACTGTTCAGCCCGTCCATTTTATCCGGCCTGACATCTTCGACTTTCAGACGGAAGGACGCGTTGAAGATCTTGCGGCGGATGTCCTTTGTTTCGTCCGGCGTCTTCTTCACGGCGTCAGGCAGCTCATACTTTGCGATGACGAGGGTCCGCGTGGTGTCCTTGTCGCGGGCCTCCCATGTTCCGGCATACTGGTCGCGGAGCGCTTCGTCAGGCTCGAATTTCGGCGGTTCGAACGAAGCGGTCGGCACTTCGCAGGCGCAGAGGACGGCGAGTGCGGCAGCGGAGAAAATCATTCTGAATCCATGTTTCATTGCCGGGGTTCCTTTCCGTGTTTGCGGATAATATAAGACCGGAACGGCAATTTGCAACAGCACGCACGGGACCGTTTCGAAAAATCGGCAGGAGATGGTTCCTGCTGCGGAATGACGAAGCACAGCTTTTTGCCGGACAAATATCGGAATCTGCATTCTCCTCATTTGATTTCCATGAAGCGGAGAATTATATTGTCCCGTCTTCAAGAAGAGGAAACTTTATGTTTGAATTTCATTCCTGGTATCTGGACGACGAAGTCCGGGACGGACGCGTCTTCGACGTTTTCCAGCCTGAAAAAATCACACAGGACCATGCATTTTTCTTTGTCCACGGCGGGGGCTGGGGCGCCGGAAGCCGCACTGGATACTGTTCCGGCTGGCATCGGATCATGCGCGAGCTCGGGAAGCGCGGTTTTCTCTGCGCCACGACGGACTACCGTCTCCGCGGCGTAACCGCGCTCGACCAGCTGGCGGACATCCGCGAATCGTATTCCGCCTTCACGCAGATGCTTCCGAAACGCAGGACTCCGCTGAAGATCGCCGTTTTCGGCGAATCGGCGGGCGCGCACCTGGCCTCCCTGCTTTCCCTTGCGAAGCCGGGCGAATGCGGGGAAAAGGTTTCTCTGCACGGGCCTTGGATTCCGCCGGAATGCGTCGCACTTCAGTCCACGCCGGCCTCGTTCGAGCCGTGGGATGAAATCTTTCCGCAGGTCTGGAGCAGCATGCAGGGCATCGCAGGGAAGCCGTACAAAGGGAACGAGGCGCTTTACAGGGCGCTTTCCATGTCGGCCTATCTGCGGAAGGACAATCCGCGCGTGTTCTTTCTGGAAGCGGAGAACGAGCACATGTTCCCCACACGCTATAACAGGGAATTCGTGCGGCGGCATCAGGAAATGGGAATTCCCTCGCAGCTCAAGGTGTATCCGAACATGGAACACGGGTTTCTCTATTCGCTGGAGCGTCCGCGCCAGCGCGAGGCATTCGAGGACCTGATCCGGTTCGTCTGCGGCGAAACGGTAAAATAAATTACCCCGCCCCAAGGGGCGAGGTATCCGAAAGACATTCCGTCATCC
>CAZHPP010000310.1:0-5308 GCA_964534535.1 uncultured Victivallales bacterium
ATCCATCGTTATTCATCGGAATCCATCGCAACTTTATATGTTCACGCATCTTCCCCTCCTCATGCGGATGTCATCATTTTACAAGCGCTGGAATCAATTTGCAATTCAATTTCTGGCCGTCAATCATTCTCAATGTCTCGTGGTGCGCACGATCAAGGAGAATTTGATCTTGACATATGAATTCGACAGTATCTTATAATACAAAAACTGCTTTGACTGCCTGGGTAAAAGTGTCCAACACGGAATATCCGCATTTCTCACTGAATTATATGACACTTTATCAATATGAAAGTCGGTTCAACGAAGCGGCTGCATGAAAAATGACTCAGGGCTTCAGCATTGCGAAAATACACTGTAATCATGAAGTGAACTTTTTTTCCTTTCGGTTTTACATAATGCACGCCTGAATGATGTGGGACATTGCAGTCCCCCTGAATCACTGAAAGAATTTAACGCCCTGCATTTAGCTTTTTTGCAGAATTTTCTGCACATTGCAAGATTCTGGACTCATTGCGCCTCCGGATTTTTGCGGAATTCTGATGGCGACCTGCTTCGCATCCGCCTGTAAAAACGCGAGAACTTGTAAATATCTGGGAATCCGGACGCCTCTGCAATTTTCCCGACAGGGAGCTTGGAATATTTCAGATACCTTTCAATCATTTCCGCGCAGATGAGGTCCATGAAATTTTTGACTGAACTTCCGGCATGCAGTTCAGGGAACTGTTCTGATGTACACCGGAAAATATATTTCAGGTGCGCCGGAGTGCATTTCAGCTGTTCGGCTGCTGAATCTATGTTGGCGGCGCGTCCCATTGTAAGGACTATTTCGCGCAGGCGGGTGAACAGTTGGGGCTCTTTAGGCTTATTCTCGGAAACGCATTCTGCAAGATGCTCAAAGAAAGCGGATGCAAGATGTTCCAGAACATGCAGGTTGCGGATCAACTGTTCCGGATTCTGCTTTTCATTTGCAATCATTTCCGCTACCGTTTTTTGGAGCCACAGGCAGAAATCGTCATCAGGAACAGAAAATATTCCGATATGGTCGAGTCTGTGATCGTCGACCTGCAATTTGATGGAAAGAGCCTCGCCTTCGCCGCTTTTCTTCTGAACTGTGTGCGGCGTTTCCGGCGAAATCACGACAATCGCCGGAGCATGGAACTCCCGAAGTCCCTTCACCGGACCGATCCGCAGAAGTCCGTAAATCAGCACCTCCATCTGCCAGTATGGATGACAATGTTCATTCGGAATCGATTCATAGGTGAGTGAATTGAAATACCAGTAGAGAAGTTCAGTCCGCATCTGCCGTCTCCCGTTTTTAACCAAAATGATAAAAACATTATTCATTTTGTTATTTAATATATAAGCTGAACAATGTATATTCAAACCGGAAAGATAAAAAACAGGCACAGTCCCGAAGTGAGGAAGGTCGAAAAACTGATATGAACCTGACATTGTTTCAGCAAATCAACAATATTCGGATGTTATATTGAACTCTGTTGGATGGATATTACTTTCCGTCCGGCGGGAAACAAAAAATCAGGAAAGGAACCGCAAAACATGAAAAATGGAGAAGAAGTACGGGGCGTCGGACCAGGAATGCCGGATCGCGGAATTTTTACATTAATAGAGCTGCTCGTTGTCATTTCCATCATCGCCATCCTTGCCGGCATGCTTCTGCCGGCGCTGAACAAGGCACGGGAAAAATCAAGGTCTGCTGCCTGCAGGAGTCAGCTCAGGCAACTTGGTCTTGTCATGACAATGTATGCCCACGACAACGACGACTGGCCGGCGCCGCAGAATACCGGAGCGACATGGCTGGGATACTGGAAAAGAGGCGGATATCTGAACAGTGTAAAATGGCTTATGTGTCCGTCAAACAAGGATACATCGATAGTTCCGAGCGCAACCGACCTTTCAAACAACAGAAGCTGCTACGGAGTGAGCTGCCGTCTTGGAAAAAGAAAACTGCCGCGCATCGCGCATCCGTCATCAGTAATAATGTTCACCGATGCGACAACCTATCATGCTCCGAATGCGACCAGCTGGTGGGGATATGCATCAACATATGAATTTACAGTAGCGGCGCCGGACCAGTTCGCATTCAGGCACGACTATATGGTAAATATTGTGCACATAGGCGGAGACACGGCAGCACAGAAGAAGGTTCTGAAGTCGGAAATGACGACATCTGACGATCTTTAGAGACAATACAGAACAATTCTACCAAAGGAAGACACAGGAACATGCGAAAGTTCAATATCATTCTGTTTTATGTTTTGAGCGCTGCCGTGAATGCGGCCGAATACAATGTCAGTGTGATAGGGAAGGAGACGGATCCCGCAGGCGGAAATTATTCTGTTGCGGCATTCGACGGACATGATAATACTTGGCTGGGCTGGACTGATAAGCAGGCCAGGCGGCCATGTGGAATAGTGCTCAACTTCTACCGGCCTCATGAGTTCAAAATGGTGGAAATTGACACAGATCCCGGAATTGGGAAAATTCTTCCGTCGGCAGAATGCTGGGATCCGGACGGATTCCGCTGGGTTCCGCTCTCGGATTCTGCGGGATGGAAACATGCAGACGGCGGCCGGTATTTTCTGGAAGCGGCGGCAAAGCGCAAAAGCATTGCACTTCGTCTTATGTTGCAAGACAGCAGGCTCAGGATACGCGAATGCCGGGTTTTCGGCAATGGAAATGACGGCAAATCAGTGCTTCTTACTCAGCCGCAGAAGGTTGGAAAGAAGTTTCCGACAGTCATTGTTCCAGATCGTCTTTCTGACATGGTGAGCGGCAACATCCGCATGACCCTCTGGCAGCCTGGCGGGATAGGAAAAAAGTTTATTGCTGTCGGGCTGTGCAACGGAACGCCCAGAAATGACCGTGTGCTGCTGCGCACGGACTGTTCGAGGCTGATCGAAAAGGGCAGAGTGAAGCGTGCGGAACTGGTATTTACTGCAGAACCGTTCGGGCAGAAACAGCCGCGGAGTTTTCAGATTGAATATCTTCATTCCGACAATCCTGAGCTTGAGAAAAACGATTTTTCAAGGGACAGTACAACTCCGGTTGCTGAATTCGTTTCTGGCGAACTGAAGTATCCGCAGATATACAGGATCGACGTGACGGAAATTGTGAATTCAGCGCTGGAGCGCGGAGCCGGAGTCTGCAAGTTCCGATTCCGCGATTTGAAAGCCGACACTCAGGGGAATCCCAAGAAAATCACTGACGGCATATCGCTTTCCAGCGTTGAACTTGACGTCGAACAATAAGATTCAAAACAGGAGGACGTTTTCCAATATGCTTCTGCATGAAAAAAACTACGATTTCCGTGCAAGGCTGGACATTGTTCACCGTCCCGGAGTGCGTGATCCTGAAGCGCGTCCAGCTGACGGAGAGATTGCCATCGATTCATCATGGACAATCCATACTCCGGAGGGTGCGGCCCGAATATTCGGATTGGCAGCTGAAGACCTGAAAGACTACTTTTCCGTCAGCATGAATGTGCAGCTCGGAACAGCGGCGCCAGCAGGCGGGGCGGTCACGCTGGAGCTTGATCCAGAGCTCCCTTCCCCCGGAAGCTTTCGCATCAGCGCTGAACCTGGAAAAATCACAGTGGCCGGACGGGATGCCAGAGGCGTCAGGTTCGGGTGCATCAGGCTTGAAGACATATGCAATCTCCGGGAAGGCCCGTATCTTGAACGGAAGACTTCGGTCTGCGAGCGTCTTGTCACGCCGCGGCTTGTGCATTCGGGCCGCGGAATTGAAGACTATCCCGAAAGTCATCTGAACGCGATTCTTCACGCAGGTTTCGACGGGATTGTAATTTTCATCCGTGGAATCGACCTTACGAATGTAGGGCCGATGGATATCGGAGCAGTAATCGACCGTGCGGAGAAGTACGGTCTGGAGGTGATCCTTTTCAGCTATCTTCCGAGTTTCAAGCATCCTGACGATCCAGACGCTGCGGCTTTTTTCGACCGGGAATACGGTGATGTCTTTCGGCATTATCCAAAAGCAAAGGGGCTGATGATGTCGCCGGAGACATGCGAGTTTCCAAGCCGCGATCCAGCAACGACCGGCAAGACATGGAGTCAAAGCGTCACGGACGGTATTCCTGATCCGCGGCCAAGTCCTGGCTGGTGGCCGTGCAAAGACTTTCCCCGCTGGATCATGCGCGTGCGCGATGCAGTCAGGAAGGCGAATCCCGAGGCGCTTGTCATTTTCAATACATACAATTGGGGCTGGGCTCCGGAATCAGTCAGAAAAAAATTCCTTGAATCAGTCCCTGAAGGCGTCATCATTCAGATCACTTTCGAACTTGTCAAAAAAATACGGAGCGGCGGAGTGGTGCGGCGCGTCATGGATTATTCCATTTCCGCGGATCAGCCGGGATTCTATTTTACCAGCGAAGCAAAGAACGCCCATGCACTGGGAATTCCCCTTCTGGCCACAAGCAATACCGCAGGTGTGACATGGGATTTCGGGTGCATACCGTACGTTCCGGTTCCGCAGCAGTGGATCCGCAGGTTCCGCTCACTGGATCATGCCAGGCGGGCATGGGGAGTCACACGCTACTATGAAACGCATCACTACGGCTGGTGGCCGTCCATTGTGACCGAACTCGGCAAATGGTATTTTCAAAGTCCTCAGGCCGATCCTGAAAAATTTCTGGACCAGTATGCTGCGAGCCGCTTCGGAGCAAAGGCCGCGCTGAAGGTTATTGCGGCCTGGGAGCTTTGGAGCACGGCCATGCGTTATTACATTCCCAGCAACGAGGATCAGTACGGTCCGTTCCGCACCGGTCCGTCGTATCCGTTCATCTTTCATCCGGACATCACACTCACTATGTCCGGCAAGGAGATCGCATTCCCGACCGCACCTGGTGCGCATTTCGGCAATTCGATCATAAAAACCATGTATCAGCCGTATGAGAACGCCGGACAGACTCCGGGGGCGATACGGTATCCTTCAGAGCTCCGTTCGCTCAAGCGCATGCTGAGTCTATGGAACAGAGGCACTTCTGTCATGGAAAAGGCGCTCCGGCTGGTTCCGGAAAGGAAACGTTCCGACCTGGAACGCGAACTGAATCTCGGAAAATTCATAGGACACTGCATTGTCACTGGAATTCACATGAAGACCTGGTGGATTCTGAATACTGCACTGGTCGGGTCGTCATCAGCGAAGCGCTCTCTGCGTCTTCTGGACAGGATAGAGGCACTGGCAGGGGAGGAAATCAGAAATGCAGAAGAGACGATCCCGCTGGTCGAGGTCGATTCCAGACTTGGCTGGGAGCCAAGCATGGAATATG
>CAZHPP010000311.1:0-5278 GCA_964534535.1 uncultured Victivallales bacterium
GCCGGAAATCCCTGAACGGATTTCCGGCATTTTTGTTTTTTCCGTCATGGACGGAAAAGAGCGTCCAAAACTGCCCGGCTGCTGCATCCGTTCGAAAAAAGTCACCTGTAAAGCTGAATACACACCTCCACAGGGGGAGGTGTCTGCAACAGAACATCATCTGTACTTCCAAACAATAGTCCCTTTTTCTTCATCTGCTTTTTTGCAGGACTGAATGCACAGGAGGTGTTCCATGTCTGTGCGTTTGGTTTTTCAGATGGCATCAGATGGAAGAGCCGGGTAAAATCAGAAAATTTTATTTTGCCCTCTTGCTTTTTTCTCAAGTTTGCAGTATAATAATAGGAGGGAAACATGTTACATTGGCGTTTTTCGGTGTCATGTCTGCAGAAAGACAACGGATGTTTTCAGCAGAAGGGAAAAGGATGATCAGCAATAATATCAATATTCGGAAACTGGCGGAAGCGGCGGGTGTTTCGACCGCATCTGTTTCGCGGGCTCTTCAGGAACCGCCATCGCCGAAGATCTCCGATCGTCAGCGTCGGCACATCCTTGAGATTTGCACGAAGATGAAATATTTTCCGAATGTGAATACGCGGCGGATGTTTCTGAAGCGGGCAAACACGATCGGCATTCTGTTTCCGTCATCGCCGAAGATCAGCAGCGACGATGCTTCCATGGTTGTAGACATCAATCTTTCTTCCTGCATCATGGGAGCTCAGGCAGAATTAGCTGAACATGGATTTGGCCTGCTGCTGAATGAAATGACGCCTGCCTTCCTCTCGGCGAAACGTTATCTGAGCATGATACGCGGGAAAGCCGTGGACGGAATTCTGATCTGGGGTGCTTCGGAAGGAGACTCCTGCGTTCCGGAAATTCTAGCGGAACATATTCCGGCCGTGATGGTTCAGACATTCATTGAAGGGATGGCATGTCCGTATGTGATTGCGGATGATCATGCTGGAATATCCCGTCTGATTGATTTCATTGCAGGGGCAGGACACGTCCGGATCGGATATGCTCCGGCTCCGGAAGCCTCATCGACCGGACGAATTCGCAACAGCGCTGTTCATGAAGCACTTGCGAAGCATGGTCTGCGGTTGGCGGCGGAGTATCCGGAACAGGGATATGGCTGCCGGTTCGGACAGCGCGCCGCGGCATGGTTTCTGAAAAACGCGCCGGGGCTGACATGCATCATCAACTCCAACGATATGGCGGCATGGGGATGTATTGACGAGCTCAGGAGAAGCGGACTTTCCGTACCGCGTGAGATGTCTGTCGCCGGGGCGGACGGGCTGCGCTTTCCCGGCGAATTCCGAGTCTGCTCCTACTATCAGCCGTCGCTCGAAATCGGGCGCTGCGGCGCTGAGATGCTCATGAAGCTTATTGAGGGGAAAAAGGTTCGGGAAAAAAACATACTGCCCGTCATTCCGGTTGATGGCAATACAATTCTCCGAGTGCAGAAATGACTTCTGAAGACAATGTATTATGCGGCTGCCGGTGCGGAAAATGTCTCGGCGGAGCAATCGGAATGGCATATGAAGGCGTTCCCCGGTGTCCGTCCTCGAAAGCGGCGGATGTCCTTCTGCAGGATGTTCCGAACGATGATCTGGACCGTCAGCTGATTCGGCTTCGGGCTATGGAAAGGTTCAGTGGCGGCCTCGAACAGGTCAGCGAGGGAGATGTCTGGCTCGAAAACATTTCTGAACATGCCATAGCCCTGCGCAATATGCGCCGCGGCCGGGAAGACAGTCTTGGGACCAGCCATCTGTTCCGAAGTCTGGGCTACCGTCTTTTCCGGCCGTCCCGATGCGGCGATGCACTTTGCTGTCTGATGTCCGGTAACCTTGAAAACGATCCCCCTGAAGGGATTCCGTTTCTCTGTCCGCAAGACAGAAATGACACCTTCTCCGGATGCGCAGATATATAACTCAAAAGACAGAATCAGAAAAGGAGCCGGGAAAACGGGAATGAAAATACATTGGGGATTTTACAAGATGAAATTGCCGCCGGAATTTGCCGCAGTACGGGCTGATTTGAACCGGATGCATTTCCGCCACCGGAAGAGGAGGCAGATCCCGTATGCCGACGTCGGAGATCCGGAGAACTCAACAGAACAAGGCAGCAGCCTGCAATCAAAAGAGGAAATGTCATGAGACATATTTTCACATTGATAGAACTTCTTATCGTTATCGCCATCATCGCAATCCTGGCGGGAATGCTTCTTCCTGCGCTGAACAGGGCCAGAGAAAAAGTCAAGGGAACAAACTGCATGAACAACCAGAAGCAGATCGGAACGTTCATGAATCTTTATTCAGCTGACTTTGACGACTGGCTTCCGTCAGGGTTGGATAATTCCGGCAAATATTTCGGAGACGATCCCATTGCACATTTCCGCTGGTTTGACAGGCTTGTTCCATATATCGGGAACCGGATGCCGTATTCATGGAACGGGATGTCGTACATACGGTGCGACAGGCTGCAGAAGGACCGCTTCCTGATTTTTGCATGTCCTGCCGCCAGAATCGCCATTCCGCAGGGCATGTTGTACGGCGACAACAGCGCAGCGCTCGGCGATGCCCGTTTCCCGACTCTCTTTCCGCAACGGCAGATCGGCAAATTCAAGCGCCGCCGGATTTGCATCTGGGATGGCGCCATGATGACTTCCTGTTACAACTACGGATGGCCGGGGGTCCTTTCCCGGGGAAGATACCCTCATCTGAACCGTTCGACACTCCTTTTCACCGATGGTTCAGCCGCCTCGCTGAATTCTTATGGGATGACCAATGAGATGTGGGGACTTCTTTCGTATTGAGCCGTGATCTGATCGGCAGCCCCGATGCGGGGCAGACCATAAAAAACGTTTACCCTCATGAAAGGATTTACCGTGAAGATTTGTTTTGTCGCATCCGCAATGCTTTTCGCGTCCGTCATGCTCCATGCCGATATCCGGCTCAATTTCCAGCCAGCGCCGTCATTCGACGGTCTGCACATTCTGTCCAGAGATGAAAATTCCCTGACGTTCGAGCAGCTGGGAAAACATACCAGTCTGATGTTCCATTTCAAAGAAGATGCTGATGTTTCAGCATCCCGGAAACTTTACTTTACGTTCGAATCGCCTGTCCCGGGACGCATCACGCTGATGTATCAGAGTATTGACAAGGCACTGGTCAGTGTGGAATGTTCCATTCGGACGATCCCCGGAATTCATGATTATGCAGTCGATCTGAACAAATACAGCTGCGGGAAAGGGTATCTCCAGAAAAAGACGGCGGAATATCAGACTTTCGGCGCGAAGGATAAAAAGATTTCCGGACTCAGGATTGATTTCTGGTTTCCGGCATCGACGCGTCTGACGCTGAAAGACGCTGCGCTGGGAGCCGATCCGCAGAAGACACTGTCCGGCCGCATTCAGGAAAACTTCCTCTTAAACGGCGGGTTCGAGACCGTCGGCAGGACGGGAATGCCGGAAGGATGGGGAGATGGCGGCTGGGGAATCCGGAATGAATGGCAGACGATCCCCGAAGCATGGAGGTCGTCCTTCCGCTGCGATTCAGAGGAAGCCGTCGAGGGAAAGTATTCCCTGCGGCTGGAACGGCGCGCGGGGCTGCCGGAACTGGCCGCATATTCGTGCTATGTCTTTCCGTCGGTTCATTTGAGAAATGCGGGGGAATGGACTTTTTCCATTCAGGTCAGGACGCAGGCCGGCGGCAGGTTTTCGCTCGGCATTCTTGATCCGGGACATGCCGTCCTGGCGGAAAAACATTTCTCGGCAGGAGATAATGCATGGCACCGTTATGCCATTGCGGCATCGCTGCAGCAGAATACTGTCATTCTGCGCATCAGGCCTGAAACGGAGGGCATTTTCCGACTGGATGCGGCTCAGTTCGGCCCCGGCGGCGAGGCAGAGTACAGCAGAGGTGTTTTTGACGGCGTCAGAATGCGTCCGGCCGTCTATGAAACAGGGTCGCGCTATATTCCAGACCGCATTCTTTCCTTGCCGGACGGTGAGGAGATTACCGGACTTCAGTTCAGGAACCGGATGTTTCTGCGGAACGGGAAACCCATACTGCCGTATCTGTTCGGAACAGGATTTCCCGCAAAGGTCGAACTGCTGCGGAAAATCCGGGCCAATGGATTTAACGGCATCTGCCAGTATTACATATCTCCGCGGGACGCCGGAATGTTCGATGCCGCGAAAAAGGCCGGCCTTTACATTCTGCCGTGGACGCGCGGGAAGACTGCCGATCTTCCGGCCATGATGCATCCGTTTCGCAATGCGCCCGAGGTGATTGCCTGGCAGATCGCAGACGAGCCTCTGGACCCGTTCGGACCGGAAGTCGCCGCCCGTATTTCAGCGGCGGAAAAGGCTCAGGTTTCCGCTCCTGTCCTGGTCAATTACAGAACGGCGGAAATCGAGCGGTTTCTGCCGCGTCTGACGGAACTTCCCGGCATCATCATTTCCACAGATCAGTACCCGCTTGGAAATTATCAGTTTCCCGGCACGGTCATGGACTGCGCGGACCTGGTGGAGAAGATGGAACGGAAAATGGAAAAGTCGCAGAAAGGTCTCTGGAACTGGTTCCAGCTGACCGGCAATGCATTCATGAACAGCCGGGAACCGACTCCTGCGGAATATGAACTGATGCTTTACAGTTCGCTGATCCGCGGCTGCAGAGGATTCTGTACGTTTCAAAATCAGCCTTTTTCCGCTGAACTTTGGGAAACCGCGGGCAGGATCGGCAAAGAATTCCAATGTCTTGCACCCGTTGTTTTCGCTGAAAAAATCGTTCCGCCTTCCTGCTCCGCTCCGGAAATCATCTTCGAAGCACGCCGGTTCGGCGGAAAAAACTATCTGATCTGCGTCAACAAATCGAACCGGAAGGTTACAGCGGCTTTCGGATTTCCCGCCGGGGCGGAAGTCGTCTTTGAAAACCGCAGGCTTGCTCAGTCGGCGGATCTCTTTGCGCCATGCCAGAGACACATCTACCGCTGGTAGCACGATCGTGAAATCCCGAGTCGGCAGGAATCAAATGCCGAAATTGGTGAGAAAACAGGCTCTGCTAATAAAATCAAAGGCTGTGTACTGAACGTTGACTGTTTTTTCCAGGGATTCGGGGGGCCGGGGGAAAAAACGGAGGTTTGCCCCCGGTCGACAGGCGTCGACAAGAAAACGAGCGCAAAAAATCATTTTTGCGCAGGGTGCAGGGCTCTCTGAGTCCTGCCGAGGGGGAGTGTAACGAATTTTCTGTAAAATCATGCGGAACGAATGGCCAGAGTT
>CAZHPP010000312.1:0-5267 GCA_964534535.1 uncultured Victivallales bacterium
GAGACTGCCTTTCGCGCGGAGTTCGTCCAGACGGCGGATCACGTGACGCGCGTTTCTGCCGAGCTCGTCCTGATGCTTCTTGAATTTGTCGAGTTCCTCGATCACGGCCATGGGAATCACAACCGTGTTGTCCTGGAAATCTTCAAGAGCCTGAGCACTGTGGAGGAGGACGTTGGTGTCGAGCACATACGTTTTTTTCATTCAGCCGATCCTTTCTCTTGCGTTATGGGAAACGTTATGCTCATTTGCGGAAAAATCAAGGCCGGGAAGAAAGAAAAAGTCCGGAAAAAATGCAGGTCGCTTAATCATTCCCGGAAAAACGCAGGAACCGGAGCAGATACCAGCCCCAGAGCGCCGGACGGTCCTTCGCCGGCGCAAGCGCCTGAAGTCGGCGGAACAGCGAGAACGGGAAACTTTTTCCGGCGGCAACCGCAGCAAAATCAGCACCGGGACACGGCGGATAGAGCTTCCGGAAAATCCGGGCGCGTTCGGCATGATTGCGCTCCTTGTCCCGGGAAACGCCTCCCGAACGGAACGTGGCAAACGCCCGGTCCCCGCGGACGTACGGATGTCCGCCCAGATACAGGCGCAGGGCAAAATCGTGGTCGGCCACGATGCGGAACGCCGTGTCATAGCCGCCCATGGACTCGAAAACATCGCGGCGCACCACCAGCGACTGGTGGCAGTAGGGCATGCGCGCAAAGATCGAATACATCTTCGGCGGAACGGTCCTGGCGGAACCGTCGCGGCGAATCCGGCGGATGGGCGCAAACCCGTAGTCGGCGCCGGTGCGTTCGAGCTCGCGGACAAGTTCCGCAAGCGCCGCGGGGTCGTGATAATCATCGTCCGTGTTGAGGAAGGAAAGGTAGGTTCCGGAAGCGGCGGCCGCCGCACGGTTCATGGCATCATAGATTCCGCCGTCGGGCGCGGAAACGACGATGCTTCCGGGCGCAGCCCCGCGGTAAAGCTCCAGTGAGCCGTCCTGCGATGCGCCGTCCTGAATCCGGTGTTCGACGGAGATCAGCTTCCCGAGTCCGCGGACGGATTCCGCCATGCGGCGGAAGGCTTCCGAGCGGCCCGCTTTCACGGGCTGGAAGGATGCTGTGATCACGCTGAGTTCGACGCTTTTCATTGCAGAAGGCTCTTTCCGGTAAAGAATTGACAGGGGAACCGGATACTATATCACCGAATCCGGAATTTTTCCAGCGACTGCAAATGTGCGCATGCCCGATCAATCTGCACGGAATCCGGAAATGCTCACAGTTTCACCGGGCGGAGGACAGGCACATGGCGCGTCCGGTTCCTGAAAAGCTCATTTCCCCGGACGGAAGGACGGAATCTTTTTGATCATGTTGATGACCTGCTCGGCGGAGATCAGGCGCGTGCACTCGAAGTGACGGCTGGTCCCCTTCTGGCGCGGACACCAGAGGAAATCGTAATGGTCGAAGTCGAGCCGCATGTCGTTCCAGCAGCTGTGGCAGGTGTGATAGTTGATGATGCGGTAGGGCGTGTAAAATTCATTGGTGGGATGTGTGAACCCGGAAATCATCACGATCGGAACCCTGCAGCCCCACGCAAGCCACGAAAGCCCCGAACTCAGCCCGATGAAGAAATCGGAATCCTTGATCAGGTCCACGCGTTCCTGAAGCGGCCTGTTCCCGGTGAAATCCTCGGAGCCCCACGGAATATAGTTCCAGCTGATCCCGGTGCCATAGGCCTTGTCGCGGTCGATGCACAGCACGCGGTAGCCGTTCTCCTTCAGGAACTGGATCACGTTCATCCAGCCGAACGGGTTGTTCCAGTATTTGGCCTGACTGGTGGACTGCGCCGCGATGCACACATATTTTTCCTTGATCTTCCGCTGCGCGGAAAGGTCGAACCGCGGCGGAATGTCCGAAGGATCGACGCCGAGAATGTAGCCCGCGGTGCGGTGGAGTCCGATGTACCGGAAATCGACCGGCTGGTTGTCCACGTCACCCTTGAAGAAGAGTCCGATGAAATACGTCGCGTACGGCTTATAGTTTTTCGTTTCCTCCGGGCCGATAAAGGTGATCTGCGGATACTGCTTCTTGACAATTTCGGAAATCCATGGCGTCATCACGCAGATCAGACGGCATTTGTGCTTCTGCTGGAAGCGTTCCACATAGCTGAACCAGCCGATGGAGTCGCCGATGGTGCCGACCGGCAGCTGAATCATCACATCCTTGCCCTCGGCGTTGTAGTCGTGCGTGAAGATCGGCTTGTCATTGCCCTTCTCGTGGATGAGCAGGCGGAAGCGCACGAAGAATTTCTTCACGCTGGTCACGAATGCGCCGGGAACGGTGTCCGCGCTGTAAAGGATCACGCCGGTTTCGATGTCGAGGAAGGTCACATGGTAGATTTTCCCGTTCTGCGGAAACAGAATTCGGATTCCGTGGTTGAAGTCGAACTTGATTCCTTCCACGGCGTCAAGCACCGGAATCTGCGGGATTTCCCCGTAGATGGATTTCTGCGGAGCAGGCTTGGAATTTTTGGAGGGAACCTCCGCGGAGGCAGCGGAAACCTGCGATTTCACTTCGAACGTCTTGTCCTGATTTGCATTCTGACTCACAACAGTAAAGTCTTCCATGATTGAGATTCCTTTGAATTTGTTGTCGGACGGCTGAATGAAAAAAAACAGAATAGAATGTCAACCGGCGTCTGATTGCTTTTACTTTACCACGACAATGAGAAAATGCAAACGCGGCATTCACGGGAACCACTCTCAGTTCCGACGGCGCGCAGCGCATTTCCCGTGCTTATTCCGGACAAACCTGAAGAGGATTTGCCCGGATTTTTTACCTGCGGCCCTCCGCTTGTTTTCCCCCGCCGCGCATGCTATATTGAATCACGAAAGGAACAAGCCCCATGAACTTTACTTTTATCTGGTCGAACGCGATTCTGCTGACCCTGCTGATGGACCCGTTCGGGAATCTGCCCGTATTCGTTTCAGGACTCCGCAGAAAATCGGCGCTGCGCTACCGCGCGGTCGTGATCCGGGAATCATGCTTTGCGCTGGCGGCCATGCTGTTCGCCCTGATTCTCGGGCGGGCGTTCATGACGGCGGTGGGGCTTTCTCCGGAAACCATGCTGCTCGGCGGCGGGCTGATCCTGATGATCATGGGCGTGAAGATGGTGTTTTCCAAATTTACGGCCGACCCCGGCATGTTCAACGGGGAAGCGGAACACGAACCGTTCATCGTTCCGTTCGCGATTCCGCTGATCTGCGGTCCCGGAACCTTCGCCCTGCTGATCACGATCCGCGGCAGCGCCCAGGCCGCCACGCTCGAAAACATCGTGCCCGCCCTGCTCCTCGCATGGCTCGCGCAGATGGGAATCCTCCTCTGCGGGAAATGGCTTTCCGACCTGCTCGGAGACAAGCTGCTGGACGCTCTCGAATCCCTGATGGGGCTCCTCCTCACCTGCATTGCCGCGGGAATGCTCGTGCGCGGAATCAACGGAATCTACCACATCGGTCCGGCGTCCGCGCTCTGAATCAAAAAGAGACGGCCCGGTGGAATGGAATCTTCCGCCGGACCGTCAAGAGAGGCTGTTTTTTTCAGTGCGTCAGAGCATTTCGACTCCGCTGAGCGCGCACCAGTCGCGGAGAACCGCAAGGTTGTCTCCGTATGTAATGATGTAATGCTGTCCCAGCACGTTCTTCAGGAAAAGGTCGGAACCGAATCCGAATTTCATTTCGAGGCCGGGGAGCTGCGGCGCCGGCGGCGCCCACCCGGCTTCCTCCCACACTTCCGGAGTACAGGCATCCGCGGCGGCCGCGTGCATCACGTAGCGTCCGCCCGCATACGCAAGGCGGCACATCGTGACGCGGCCCGTCTTTACTTTTGAAACGTTCAGCAGGCCTTCGCCGAAGGAGCCGAACGCGTTCGGCATCACGGTGATTTTTCCATCGACGGCCGATTCCGGAATGTAATCCGGAACGCCCATCAGCGCGGAATCCTTCGTAAATTCGTAAAACTCCATGTAGGCGGGAATCTGTCCGGTCAGGTTCTGCATCAGGACTTCCGTGACGGCGCCATAGGAATCGTTTTCCGGCACGGTCGGGATCTCCGCAAGGCAGTGGAGCAGCGTGAGCGCTCCGGCAGGCGCGAATTTGAGCAGTTTCTTCACGCCGTCGACGTCGCAGAAACTGAAGGCCGCATACCTGCGCTCCTGAATCTTTTTCAGGAAGGCGAGCGCCAGCCGGACGGAATTTTCCACGGTGCCGGGCTTCGGATCGCGGACGAACTTCCATTCGGCGCGGATCGCTTTGGAAACGCGCGCGATTTCGGATTCGGAAACCGTCTTTTCGAGTCCGGCGATCTCCAGCAGGTCGATGTGCTCGATCTCGGGGCCGATCTTCGACTTGAGCGGACAGCCTTCGTAAAGGGTATTGAAGAGCCTCATGTCGCGGTATCCGGTCATGCCGACGAGGGCCGAACGCATCGCGGCCGCGGCGGAGGCGGCGCGCAGGAAGGAAACAGCCTCGTCATAACGCGGCGCGGAATCCTTGAAGTTCACCAGATACTTGAAATTGTACCCCATCTCCGAAAACGCGAGCCGGAGCGCGGTCGTTCCGGCCTGGTCGGCGGTCGTGACGAAATGTCCGCGGTCGCGCCAGCCGCTCAATCCCCAGAGCAGGACGGGCTTGTGGCGGAACCGTTCGATCGTCTTGAACACAGCCCAGGAAGGAATCCAGCCGGCCACGCAGACGACAAGGGCGTCAAAATCGTTTTCGGCGAGCTCTGCGGAAGCGCGCGCGGCGTTTTTCCCGTCGGGATCGTCGCTGACGGGCGCGGTCCGGAAGAGCGTCACGCCGCGTTTTTCAAGTTCTTCTGCGGCGGTTTCGCAGCGGGAATCGATGAATTCACGGGGCGTGTTGACCTCGCCGAATCCGACGAATCCGGCACGGATGGAAAGTTTTTCACGGACAAGAAGTTTTTTCACAGTCTGCCTCCGAAGGTTGGCATTAAAAGCTGATTGAGTTTGCGGTACTGATCGAACAGCGGGCCGTAGAGCGCCGAAGCGGGGCCGGGTTCGACCGTGAACGCGGCCCGGACCATGGCGTCCGCGGCATCCGCGGCGGAATGGAACGTTCCTGCGGCGGATGCGCCGAGAATGGCTGCGCCGAGCGCGGTGGCCTCCTCGCAGGCGGTCACGGTGACGGGCAGGTTCAGGACGTCGGCCTTGATCTGGAGCCAGAGCCGGCTCTTTGCGCCGCCGCCGAGGCTCCGCAGTTCGTTCACGGA
>CAZHPP010000313.1:0-5265 GCA_964534535.1 uncultured Victivallales bacterium
GCACCCGCGATTCCCCTGCCGTTTTCGTTCCGGAAACAGCATCAGAAATTCTGCGGCATGACGGCATTCCTGGCGCCGAACGTGAACCGGGCCTTCAATTTGAAGAAGCGGCTGTTCCGCTGACGGACTCCCGGCAGATTCGCGTTCCACACCGATTCATGGCTTTGTCCTTAAAATAACGGTGTGCGGCAGCGGCATCCCGTCGACGGCCTAAACAGAAAGTCTGTTCCGAAATGCTGAAAAATCCTTTTGCAGACAGGGGATTCACCCTGGCTGCGGCTTGGACTTTCAACCAGCTTGCCTATGCCATCGTCTACCCGTTCATTCCGCTTTATCTCTGCAATGAACGGAACATCCCGCTCCAGACGGTCAGCCTGATCTTTCCGCTGATGGGCCTCGCCGTCATTCTGGCGCCGCCCGCCGCCGGAATCATGACGGACCGCCTCGGCCGGAACTTCATGATGAATTTCGGACAGGCTGCGCGCGGAATCGTCTTCCTTGCGCTCGCCGGCATGGTGTGGCTCCATTCGCCGTTCTGGCTTTTCGCCGCCATGCTGATGCTGAATGCGGCCGTGGGGTCGGCGTTTCAGATCGGCGCGGACGCCTACCTCGCGGATATCGCTTCCGAGGCAGAACGTCCGAGATATTACAGCAGAATCCGGATCGGCTTCAATATCGGCTGGGCGGTCGGGCCGATGCTGGGGGCGTTCTTTGCAAAGACTCCGTTCTGGCTCTTCTTCCTGCTGACGGCGTTCCTCTGTTTCGGCGGAGCGGTCTTTACAAGGTACGCGTGTCCGGCGCCGCCATGCACAAGGAAACGTCATTCCGCCGGTCCGGCGGCGCAGACCCCGCAGGAGAATTTCTCCCCGCATTCCGGCATCCTTTCGGAAGTCTTCGCAAACAGGGGATTCCTGCTGCTTCTGACGGGGAGCTTCCTGGTCTGTCTGCTGGCTTCCCAGCTTTATTCCACGCTTTCGATTTATGCTTCCAATACAGTAAAAATTTCACGCGAGGCGCTCGGCTCGATCTATTCGCTGAACGGATTCACCGTCATCGCGCTCCAGATTCCGCTGACGGCGCTGCTGATGCGCTTCCGCGTTCCGCTCCGCAGCCAGCTGGTGGCGGGGGCTCTGCTCTATGCCATGGGGTTCTGTGCCATCGGCGCGTGCGGCGGAGCGTTGGGACTCGCCGGCGCCGTGTTCGTGCTGACGGTCGGCGAGGTCGTGACCCAGCCGGCGCTGTACACTTCAATCGCCGGGGAAACGCGCCCTGAAAATGCGGGACGCCTTCTTTCCGCTTATTCGCTGATGCGCGGAATCGGGTATGCCGTCGGGCCATGGATCGGCGCGCAGCTCTATGCCGGAATTTCCTCTCCGCTTCTGCTGTGGGGAATCCTGGGGACGTTTGCGTTTCTGGCCGCCGCGGTTTTCATTCTGCCGCCGGGCAGACGCGCAAAACAGTGAAAGTCTGCATCATTTTCCGGTCACTCTCTGATTGCATTTGACGGGGCAGGGAATGTCCCTGCATTGCAATCAGATGGAAAAACAAGGACGAAATTTCACTCCAGATAGAAGTCGAAGAACTGTTTTGCAAGCGGGGCGCAGGTGCGTCCGCCGGAAACGCCGTTTTCCACGTTCACAATGATCACGAATTTGCGGGGCGTGGCCAGGTCTTTCGCAATTCCGGCGAACCAGGTGGATTTCTTCCGGTGCTCCTTCGGGCCGATTTCGGCGGTTCCCGTCTTGCCGCAGAGATCGACTTTCGCGGACTGGGCGTGCTTGGCGCTGCCGTTTTCGGCATTGACTGCATTGTGCATGGCGTCCAGCACGATGGCGAGATTCTCCTTCGAAGCCTTCAGTTCGCCTTTCTTGACCGGTTTTGCGGAATAGATCACGTTCTCGGAATTGCCCACGATGTTCTTGACGAGATACGGCTTCCAGAGCGTTCCTCCGTTGGCGATGGCGGAAAAATAGACGGCCGCCCGCAGCGGGCTGATGAGAATGTCGCCGTGGCCGATCGCCACGAGCGCGGTGTCGAAGGCGTTCCAGTCCGGCTTGTGGCTCTTGGCGGGAAGGCGTCCGGCGGATTCCCCGAGGATGAATCCGGTCTTTGATCCGATTCCGGCGGATTCGAACTCTTCGGCCATCTTGTCGATTCCGAGCTCGAGTCCGGTTTCGATGAAGAAACAGTTGCAGGAGACCGTGATGCCCTCCTTCAGGTCGATCTCGCCGTGTCCGCCGCCGGTGACGGGGTTGATCCAGCAGCGGATTCTGGAAGCGCCGATTTCGGTGGCGCCGTCGCAGACGCGGAGCTTGTCGGGGGAAATGCCGTTTCCGAGAGCGGCCAGCGCGACCAGCGGCTTGATGATGGAGCCGGGGGAATAGGCGCTCTGGATGGCGCGGTTGAGCAGCGGCCTGCCGGGGGCATTCTGGAGCGCGGCATATTGCGACCGGGTGAATTTTCCGAGGAAGAACGCCGGGTCGTACGTCGGCGAGGTCGCCATGGCGATGACGGCCCCGGTTTCGGGGTCCATGACGACGATCGATCCGGTGACGCCGACGAGCAGCCGTTCGACGATGGACTGTGCGCGGGCGTCGAGCGTGAGGATGATGTCCTTGCCGTTTTCTGCGGGGATCACGGGGCCGATGGTGCTTCGGATGAATTTGCGGTGGTCCACGATCACGACCTGTTTTCCCGGAGTGCCGCGGAGCAGGGGCAGCCGTTCTGGCTGGTTTTCCACGGCTGGGGGCGCGTTGTCGCCGTCGGCGGAATCATCGTCCGGAAGCGGCGCGGGGACGGGATTTTCCGGAGTCCAGGTATCGCATGCGCGTTCGAGTCCGGCCTTGCCGATGATGTCGGGGACGTAGTAGGAATAGCTTTTGCGGTCGTCTGCGCTGCTGGGGTCGTCGGGGCGCGCAAAGCCGAGCAGGTGCGCGGCGAGCCGGCCGCAGGGATAGTACCGTTCGGTGTCGCGGACGACCTCCATGCCGGGAATGAACTGGGAAAGCTCGTAGGCCTTCGCAAGCGAGGTGCGGTCGAGTCCGGAGATCACGACCATCGGAAGCCCGGCCTGGTTGTCGATGAAGGACTTGACGTCTTCGCGCGTAATATCGGGTCTGATTCCGGTTTTCCGGCCGACGCGTTCGATCTCCTTCATGATGTGGTTGAGGGTGTTGGCGTTGCGTCCGGGCTCGCGCATTTCGGAGATGTGGAAGACGACCTGATAGACGGGACGGTTTCCGGCCAGGACCACGCCGTCGGAGGAAAGGATTCTTCCCCGGACGGCCGGAATCCGGATGTCACGGATGTACTGGCGGTCGACTTTTTCGCGGGAAACGGCGCCGTCGAGCACCTGAACGTTCCACAGCCGGACGCAGAGGACCATATACAGGATGAAGAACGCCATCGCGATGAGCGAAATTCTGAATTTTGCAACGAATGCCGGGTCGAGCATGGAAGAATTATTTCTCCTTGACGAGGCGCTCTTTGGCGTCGGCCCAGACGCCGTTTTCGAGCCGGGCGCCGAGGAAGTCCAGGACCAGGATCAGGAAGGGGAACACCGCGCCGCAGAGCAGTCCGCTCAGGAACGCGTCCGAAAACGAATCCAGAAGGTTCGCCCCGCCGAGTCCGCCGGAAACAAGCTTGGCGGGAAGCTGTCCGATGAACGGAAGAAACGCGCCGGGAAGCACGAGCGCGAACATGGAGCCGGATTCGACCTTGCGGAGCCAGAAGACTGCAAGCAGCGCCACGGCGGTCAGGGCGAGGGCGCTCACGGGCTCGCGCAGTCCGGAGCCGAAGTCGAGGAGCATGCCGGTCAGGACCGCGCCGGGGATTCCGAACTTTGCGCCGTAGACGTAGGTGAAGTAGAAGATCAGCGGCGCGGCAATCGAGGGCGCGAGTCCGAAGAAGCGGATGCAGAGCAGTTCGGCTGCTGCGGAAGGAATCAGAAAAATGCACATGAACGCGGCGCGGATCATCGGAGTGCTCCGTTCCGCCGTGTCCTGATGAAGACCGTGACGAATTTCAGCGTGTTCACGGGAACGAGCGGACTCACTTCGATTTCAGCGGTGATCTTGTCCCGCACGGAGGCGAGCGAGCCGTCGTCGGCGCGGACAATCGTGCCGACGAGGAGCCCGGATGGAAGGTCGCCGGAAATGCCGCTCGTGGAGACGGCCCCGTTCGGTTTGAACTCCGCGGAGACGGGCAGATATTTGACGATGGGGTTGCGTGTGCCGCGCGAATATTCCATCGCGCCGGAGGAGCCGTCGGAATCCAGCGAAACGCTGACGCGGCAGGCCTCGGAAAAGAGGGTGGTGACAACGGAAGTATGGGCGGAGACATCCTGAATTCTTCCGGCCAGCACAACGCGTCCGGAAAGAGCCGCCGCGGCCACGGCGTCGCCCTGGGCAACGCCGTCGTCGGAGCCGCGGTTGATGACGAAGGCTTCCCGCCATGCGGAGCTGGGGCGCGCGATGATTTCGGCCGTGACGGGGCGGAATCCGGGACGTTCCGGCAGACGCGCCAGCACGCGGAGCTGTCGGTTTTCCTCTTCAATCCGTTTGAGGACCGCGTTCTCGGCGGCCAGTTCGGAATTGCGCTGACGGAAGAACGTGAGCGCGGAAACGAGCTGATATTTCGGCTTGGCCAGGAGCGCCGCGTTCTCGGCTGCGGTGACGCCCTTGACGGAGATGTTCAGGTACGGGCTGATGAAGTCCCGCGAAACCCGCGACGAAAAACGCATCAGGGAGTTCCAGGTCGCGCCCAGCAGCGCCAGCAGGGCGAGCACGCCCAGGACGATGCATCCCGTGCGCGTGTTTTTGCGTTTGTTTCCCGAGGGGGCCTGTTCCGGCATGGTTGAGAATCCTTGTCAGTCGTCGTATTTTTTCATGAGTTCGTCCGCGGTCGAGAGGAGTTCCGGACGGTCGGCGGGGGGGCGGAAGACGGTCTGGACGGTCAGGGAGAAGCGCGCTCCCGGAGTCACCAGCCGTTTTTCGGCGGCGGAAAGAATCGTTTCCACGGCGGCGCGCGCGGCGAGGGAATCCAGGAGACTGCGGCGGGCGGAATCCAGCGCCTCCCGCGAGCCCGGGAGCGGACGGCCGTTCCGCATCATGGCGGCCAGGGCTCCCGAATATCGGCTGATGTGGGCGGCAGATTCCGGCGGCGAGATCATGGCGAGTGTCCGCAGGGCGGTGCAGGCCGCGATCATGGTCGTGAGCTCGGCGGGGGTGAATTTTTCCTTTGCGGAGACGAGCCCTGCGGCCGGGG
>CAZHPP010000314.1:0-5261 GCA_964534535.1 uncultured Victivallales bacterium
ATTGGAATGTACCTTGCCGAAGACAAAAAGGCGTTCCTGTTTCTCAACCACGAAACAACCGCCCGATATTCGTCGGGAACCTGGATGGGGCTCGGACAGCTTTATAATATGAAATTTCTTTCCTCCGTTTGTTTTTCGGGTAACCGGGAAATCGGACGGCAATTGCACCGGATTGGCCTCACAGATGATTTTATCCCGGGTGAAAGGGAAATATTCCACCGTCAGCCGCTGTAATTCCTCCGATAACGCAATGATGCAGTCAGACAACCGGAAGACGGTTTTCAGTTGCCATAAAACGATGCGGGAACCCGATTCATACATCATGCGGAATTTTCCGGAATGAAGATGAAAAATCAGTTTGCGCCGAAAAATTTTCACGAGAAGAACAATCAGGAATTTCCGCTGAAAACTTATGAAAGCGGATGATTTGACATGGACAATCCTGATTCGGGAATCGGTCAGAAGATACCAGAAAATCCGCAACATGGCTTTCAGATAAGTCCACAGATTACCCATCCGGGAAGCATGTTGATAATCCGTCGTTTTGACCATCAGGAAGCCGAAGGGATAGCCGCCTTTCGTATAAGCCTGATAATATGCTTTCAACACCGTGGCGATTCCCCCGTTGACCGTTAAATCGGCTCCGACGTAAAGAACTTTATTTTTCATTTCAATACGCCTGAAGTTCGACAACGGACAAAACGGATCGGCAACCGGACGGAACGATACGCCTTGGAGCCCAGAAATGCGTTCCACTTCCTTCTCGGAATTCCGGCCTGTCCATAACGATAGTCTTGGTTTTCATTTTGAATAATTCGCCGTCAACAGGCGTTTATGTTCTTCCAGCTGTTCCGGAGAAAAGCGCATTTTCACAACCTTGGCCGGGACTCCCGCCGCCACCGCAAAGGGCGGCACGTCACGGATTACCACGGCTCCGGCCGCCACGATGCTTCCAGTATGGATTGTCACGCCTTTCAGAATCGTCGCACCCGCCCCGATCCACACATCGTCTTCAATCGTCACCGGCAAATCATCACCGGGATTTTTTTTCTTGACGTCGGCCATGAATTCTCCGAGTTCGTGCGTATTGTGATCACCGCCCATAATGGTGACGTTGGGACCGAACATGACTTTATTGCCGACAACGATGGAGGTAATGGAACTGAACTTGGCTCCGGGACCGATATAGATATGATTGCCAAGCGAAATATTGCTATAGGAAAACAGGTCGTCGGGATCAAAACTGACATGAGATCCGCAACTTCGGAAAAGCCTTCGCAGAAAAAAACGCAGCAGCGCCCGCCGTCCGGAGCGAATTTTCAGAATCAATTTTGCGATCGTTTTCATCATCTTTTTGCTCCGGTAGGTTGGAACCTTTTCAAAACATTCATCAAATCCTGGCCAATAAATGAAAACCGTAAAGAAACTATTGAAAGTTTCTCGTCCAGCGAATATCTATGCTTGTGATCACTACCTTATCCATGGATTTGTTCCTCGGTTAAACGAGCAAAGAAACTGGTTATTTGCGAAACCATTACAGCGGTGGTAAAGCGCTCCGCTTTCGACCGCAACACCAGCGTCAGCGTCGAATGACCGTAGACCGCCGGAACAACCGGCGGCGCACAAAGCTGTTGCGGATTTTTTCATAGTAATGCTCTTTCTAGCCGTGGAAGAAAACCACGACTTGTTTCCGGAAGAGATGGGCGGTCAGAACAATCGGCGCATCCCGGAGAAGGGGTACGGGAATCAGCGACGGACTGACCTGAACGATTCGGACTTCACGGTCGCGCAGCAGCGTTCCCAGAAGCACCGCAAAATCCAGACCGTAGAAAAATGGATACAGAAGCCCTTTCAGCCAGTGCGGCAGATAGAAATGCTCCATTCGCGACCCGAAGGTCAGACGCACGATGGAAACGCCCTCTTTTTCGAATTCTGGAATCATGAGGTTGTAGTAATGCGACACTCCGCCTTCATGGTTCTTCGGATTGCCGGTGATGATTGCTTTGGTTTTCATTTCGAGTGCCGTGCGGACATCGGGAAAATCATGAGGATAATTTTTGCCATAATAGCGGAATGGTCCGCGAAAGAAGCGGTGCGGCAAACGGTTCCATTTTCGACTGTTTGATATTTTTAGTTACGGGCGGTGTGTTGCCGTGTCTTTGTTCGGCAGCGGATATTTGTCGTTATTCGGACCGGGAATCTTGACGACGGTCGTCACCACATCGGTCAGCGCTTCAAAATCGTACATGGGTTCCCCGGGAACCAATGTCACTATTTCACCGGTTTTGCAGATGCGGCCATTCATCCTGAATTCGCCGGAAACAATGACTGTGATTTCCGTCGCAATCGCATGATAATGGGCCGCTTCCTTTTCTCCTGCCGTAAATTTCTGAATGGCGATTTCAACATTGTTTGTCCGATAGAGCGACGGCTCGAAATTACCGACAAACCACCCGCGGGTCATTGCCGACAGAAGTTGGACATTCATGCCTCATTCTCCCCGGTGTTCCAGAAGGGAACGCCTTCCGCTGTTCACTTCGCCATAATAACGTTCGAGGTCTTCCGGCGTTCCCCAGCAGATATAATCATCCACTTCAAAAGCATGAACCTTGCCGCCGTTCAAACGGATGCAGTCCATCGCGACGTCCACATAGAATTCATTGTTGACCCGGCGGTTTTCCCGACGCATCCGAGCCACTGCATCGAAGAAAATCGAGGCTTTTTTGAAGGAGAACACCCCGCTCACGGCATGATCGTCCATCGGCGTGTCACTGATGGCTTTTTTGCAGGATAGAGATTCCATCAACGAATGATCCGGAGACAAGAGCTTCACCCATCCGTAACTGTCCGGTTTTTTCAATACGGCCGGGTTGTGCCGGAATGTCCAGACCAGTGCATCCACATCGGGAGATTCCATCATTGCGGAATAACGGGCCCGGTCGTAAGTCATGTCCTCGTCGGCCGGTGCGATTGTCAATATGGCGTCTTCCGGAATTTCGGAGGCGGCCAGCATACAGGTGGACGCTTGTCCATCCGTGGTCTTCTCCACCGGAATGATGACGGCGGAGGGAAAATAATGAGAGAGAATCGCTTCCGCCTGGAAGTCCGTGATATGTTCTTTGCGGCAGACGAAAATCCACTTGTCTGCCGCGGGCAGCGCCTGGGCCGCTCGAACCGCCATAGGAATGCCGAACACGTCAATAAAAGGCTTCGGAACATTGTAGCCGCCTTCAAAAAAACGTTTTCCCTCCCCGGCCATCGGCATCAAATTCACTTTCATATCTCGGTCCTTTCTGTTTTTTTATGGATCGAACAGGTTTTATGAATATATTGCATGCTTTGTCGTTCATGCGTTTTCGGCTTGATTCGCGATCCGGCAAGTCGAGCGATTCCGACCGGCACGGCCGGCCAGGTACAGCCCGCCCCGAGGCAAGCGGTTCATTGCCAGGCCGCAATGTTATTCCAGTCGGTCATTACGGCGGTCGGTTCGAAGTCGAGCAGCCGCATTTGTTCGCGGTACAAAGGGATGTTCCCGGCTCTGCCCCAGCATCCCGGACATACCAGACAGGTTTTGAAGTCCCGAAGTATACGGACCGCGTTTTCATCCAGCGGCAGACGAGTGATGACATCAATCCAGACCCAATCCACATAGCCGCGTGCGGTGATGACGTTTTCGATCGGTTCCGCTTCTGAATAGCGGACCGCGATGGCCCGTTCCCCGTGACGGCTGGCGCGATAGAAGTATGGAAACTCTACATCCAGAAGGAAATAGGATTGAATTTTCCGACGCCGTACGGTTTCCAGAACCCGTTGTTCTATTCCGGTCTCCTTGATATTCAGGATCAGGGTTCCGCGAGTCCCGTAGGCGGCGACATACTGCCGGAAGTCGTCTCCCTCTTCAAACGGGTTGTGATTTAACAACATGTCGCCACCATTGCTTCTGATGTCAATTTCACAGCCGAATTCATCGGGGATGTTCCGCAGTTGCGCCAGCGTGTTGACGCGATGAACAATGATTTCCATGGGTATCGCCTTCTCCGAGTTTCAGGGCCGGTTTTTGTCGAGTTGCAGAAGCGTTTCGAGAAAATACCTGGTCACCGGTTCGACATCCCATTTATCCCTGAAATCTTTCAGGATGGCTTCCGTGGACACGGGAGGAAGATTGGAAATATCTTTTTTGAATTGTTCCCAATCAACCTCATTGGCGGGAAGATACCCCATCTCCACGGTTTCCACGACGGAAGCGTCGAAAGGACGGTACCATTGCACATGAAGTTTGTCGGTGATGATTGCGGTTCCCACCGAGAAACTTTCGATAAAACGATTCGGCAAACTGAGTTTCAATCCGGAAATATTGAGATTGTATTCAAATCCGGATACAAATTGCGGGAATTGCTCATAGGGCACGATCAGACTGACATCCTTGTGCAGCCCCCCCGCGTCGGAATGGGATTTGTTGATTACGCGCGCATCGTATTTTTCTCCCAGGGCGGCAATGATTTCCGCGGCCTTCTGTCTTTTCTCGTTCGGATGATTGATCCTTCCCTTGAATTCAGTCATCAGGAACGGTTCGTAACAATAGTCCTTGAAATATATTTCGTCTTCCGGCTGGGGAACCGGTCCCAGCGCATTGCCGAAATAGCACATCAATTTTTTTTCCTTGTCCACGGTTTTCGGGAAAAACTTGCAGTAGCCGCGTTCATAATTCTTCCAGAACCCGAACACATGGGCCAATTGCCGCGGACCGTACATCGCGGGGCGAATTTTTTCCTTGTAGTCAAGAATCGCCGGGCAGGAGAGCAGTTCCCGGCGTTTTCCGGCGGGAGTCTTTATCAGTTTGGAGGAGAAGGAACACCACGGAATGTGGACTTTATCCGTCAGGGGAAAACCTTCGGCGGGAAATTCCGTCGGACATTGCATCTTAAAATAGACGTCGCATTCCTTCAGGTCCTTGATGCTGAATACAAACGGAGAATCGGCGCAGTCGATGCAGAATTTGTATCGCCGGGAACCGTGTTGATAGTATCCGCTCATGATGTAGGCCCGCTCGATTTCCGGAAAACACAGCCACTTGATCTTCCTGCGCAGACTGAAAAGATGCAGACGGGTTTTCACCAGCCATGAAATGAAATTGATCATCGGATGGAAGGAGAATTTTATTTCGCCTTTCCCGGCCAGTAAATGAAAACCGTAAAGAAACCACTGGAAGTTTCTCGTCCAGCGAATATCTATGCTTGTGATCACTACCTTATCCATGGATT
>CAZHPP010000315.1:0-5259 GCA_964534535.1 uncultured Victivallales bacterium
ATGCGGGTGAAGAATTCGTCCATGAATCCGGCGCGTTCGCGTGCCATGCGTCGGCCGGTTTCGGTCATCATGCATTCCGGAACTCTGCTGAGCTTCACCAGATATTCGCGGTAGGCCGAGTCCTCGCGTCCGTATTCCGCACCGGCGAGCGCGGTTTCCTTTGCATTGTGGAGCCTTGCGCCGCAGTCTGCGGCGAAATAGAACGAACGGGCGATTCCGATCGCGCCGACGGATTCGAGCTTGTCGGCGTCGAAGACGATTTTTTCTGGGAGGGTCTGCGGGGGCTCGCTTCCGCGGTAGCGGTGGCGCTTCACGCAGGCGGCGACGGCCGCGATCAGGGATTCGTCCGTTTCGCCGCATTTCCGCAGGATCGCGGCGGACTTGCGTTCGCCGAGGAGCGCGTGATTGAGCTTTCCGCCGCTGGCGAGCTCCTCGGGGCGCGCGCAGTCGTGGAGCAGGGCGCCGAGCCGGACGATCCGCAGGGAAAGCATGTCGCCGGGGGGGAGTTCCGCAGCGGCGATTGTTTCCGCGTTGGCGCAGACTCTCCGCACGTGGTCGAAGTCGTGGCACGCAGAAATATTTTCCAGAATACGGCGGACCTCCTCCGCTGTGCGTTCAAGCAGGGAATCGACGCTCATTTCTGGGGTTCGCCGGTCTCGACGCTTTTGGGCAGGGGCATCTGGCTGGCGTGGCGGTCCTTGGGGATTACGGTGAGCCAGGAGCCGTCGTCGAGGTCGAACACATGGTAATGTTTGGCGTCCTCGTCGCGGTCGTATCCGATGATGGTGCCGCGCGGAATACTGTTGTGCTTGTCGATGATGCAGTTGCGGATCCGGCTGTGTTCGCCGATGCTCACGTCGTTCAGCAGGATGCAGTTGTGCACGGTGGCGTAGCTGTGGACCCAGACGGAGTTGAAGAGCACCGAGTTGGTGACTGTTCCGCCGGAGACGATGCAGCCGTCGCACACGATCGAGTTGATGGCCTTGCCGATCCGCGGGAGTCCGTAGGTGTCGACGTCCTCGTTGTGCACGAATTTTGCGGGGGGCAGGCTGAAATGGTAGTTGTAGATGGGCCATTTGTCGTTGTAGAGGTCCAGCTGGGGCGTGGTGGAACGGAGGTCCATGTTGGCCTCGAAATAGGCCTTGATGGTTCCGACGTCGCGCCAGTAGGGGTGTTCGCAGACGGCCTGGCCGGGAATCTTGTTGTCGTAGAAATTGTAGGCGTAGAGGCGCTTCGTGTTCACCAGGCCGGGGATGATGTTCTTGCCGAAGTCATGGGAGCTTTCCTTGTCGTCGTAGTCCTCCTGCAGGAGCCGGAGCAGGTCCTTGGCGTTGAAGATATAGTTGCCCATGGAGGCGAGACACATTTTTTTGTCGTTGGGCATGGGCTTCGGGTCTTTCGGTTTTTCGCGGAAGGCGGTGATCCGCCAGTCGGAGTCGACCTCGATGATCCCGAACTGGCAGGCATCCTCGATCGGGACGGGGATCGCGGCGACGGTGGCGATCGCGTTCCGTCCCGCGTGGAATTCGACCATCTGGCTCACGTCCATCTTGTAGATGTGGTCTCCGCCGAAGACGGCCACGAGATCGGGGCCGAAGTCGTCGATCAGGTGCATGTTCTGATAGATGGCGTCCGCTGTGCCGCGGTACCATGTGCGGTCGGTGGTCTGCATCTGCGCGGGCACCGGGATGATGAAGCTGCCGCGCACCTGCGTGCTGGAGATGTTCCAGCCGTTGATGATGTGTTCCATCAGGCTCTGCGACTTGAACTGCGTGAGGACGAAGATGCTGTTGATGCCGCTGTTGACGAAATTGCTGAGCACGAAGTCGATGATGCGGTACTTTCCCCCGAAGGGGACGGCCGGTTTCGCGCGCTGATCGGTGAGCGGAGCCAGACGCGTGCCTTCGCCGCCGGCCAGAATCATTCCCAATACGGACATTCTCATGGTGCGTATTCCTCCTCACTTGAAATTATTGTTTCCATTCATACTAATAGCACCGATTTGTGCGGAATCAACCCGGAATTGCGGAAAGACGGATTTTTTGAACGGGAAATCAGCGTGCGGCCGGCCGCATTTGCGGGGCGCGGAGGCAGAAAAAGAGGACGCGGCCCGTGTAAAGGTCACGCGGGCCGCGTCCAAGAGAGGTCTTTTCTCTTTTTCGCCGGAAGCGGAACTCAGAGCTCCTTCTTCAGCGAAACATCCATCCATGCGCGGCGGATCTTGGTGGAAGCCTCGCGCTCGTAAGGATTGGAACGCGGAGTTGTCTCGTAGCCGCCCCGGTTGTAGTTCCAGGGGTTCGGAATGTAGCCGCCGCCGTTTGCCATGTTGCCGTAGCCGTTGGCCAGTTCGGAGATCAGGACAAGCCTGTTCGGGAAATAGCGCTTGCGGATGTCGAGCCCGACTTCGACGAAGCATTCGCCGGGAAGCGACGCGATGATCACCTTGCCGAAGGAAACGCCGGTGATGTTGAACTTGAAATGCATCGGCTTTTCGGCCATGCTCACGAGCGACTGCGCAAAATACTTGAGGGCGATGGGTGCGCCGTTCGCCAGGTCTTCGCTGGTGATGGCGACGCCGCTGTTGAGCGGATCGGGGATGTCCTTGTATTTTTTGAGGATTGCTTTGGCTTCCTTGAGATCCTTCGGCGGGATTTCCGCGCCTTCGCATTCGGCGTTGCGGAAGACAGTCTTCATCTCGAAATCCGGGAGCGGCTGAAGTTTCGCGAGGGCCTTGACGATGGTGTCGGCATAGCCGGAACCGATGCGTTCGGCTTCGCCCGGATTGGTCTGGTCAAACTTGTCGGAGACGTCGAAGTGATTGATGTTTCCTGCTGCGCCGACGAGCGGGATCATCATCGGATTCTTTCCGTCCATGGACTTCTGGACAAGGCGGCGGGTAAAGCCCGGCCAGTCGGCCGAAACGCCCGTTCCGCCCGTGGTGTCCGAGTGGTTGGAGATGCTTGCCACGACGACTTCGAGTTTGCCGCCCGCCTTGATTCCCAGCACGGGGATTTCAGGGTCGACGGGGCCTTCGGGCATGTCGATCTTCGGATTGAGCTTGCCGGGATTGGTGATGACGGAGCCGTCCTTCATCCAGTAGCGGCGGTTGAAGCAGAATCTGGAATCGGAGGTGAGCGTGGAGCAGAGGGTGCCTTCCTGATACTTCGAGACGGCTTCGCGGATGGCCGCGGCGGCCTGTTTTGCAACATAGGCGTTGTATTCGGGGCACGCGCCGCAGTTTTTGTCCGCCGTGAACGTGTTCGGCGCCGTGTGGGTATGCGTTGCGCAGATCATGACGTTCTTCTTGCTGAACTGCTTGAGGTCCGCGATTTCCTTGAGGACGGCGCTGTAGACGATGTCGTTGATCCCGATGAGGTCGCAGTGGACGATCAGGAACTCGCTGCCGTCCTTCTTGAGCGCGAGTGCCCGCACCTGGAGATCGTTGAGCACCTTGTCCCAGAATCTGAGGTTGAAATATCCGGCGAGGGATGCCTTCATTCCCGGTTTCGGGGTGATGTCGGCGCGGCCGACTCCGAACTGAATGGTATTGGTCATAACGAATGTTATCCTTTGATTTCGACGATTTTTCCGCCGTTCTGGGCGGATTCATGGATGGCGTTGCACATGGTGATGTTGTGCACGGCGTCGCCGCCGGTGAGGAACTTGCCGGTGAGGATGGAATCGGCATGCTTCATGACGAGCGACTGGTAGATGTTCACGATCTTTTTCGGAACGATCTCCTTGACGGTCTTCCTGAAGGTGTCGAGCTCCAGGCGGACGGGCACGGGCTCGTCCTTGTGTCCGGAAAGCTGGAAGAGCGTTCCGAAGCCGCGGAGCGCGGCCTTGTCGCCGTAGATTTCATAGCCGAGGTTGCTGAGCGTTCCGCCCAGGCCGCCGCGGAGTTCGCTGAATGCGACCTTCACGGAGAAGGAAATGCCGTTCGCGAGCGTGCATTTGATATAGGCGCCGTCTTCGGCCCTGATCGACATGAGTTTCGGATAGTAGACGGCGGCGAGCTTCGTCACCTTCGAGCCGAGGATGAACTCGGCCGCGTAGAGGCAGTGGCTGGCGACGTCGCCGACGGGGCCGCCCATTTCGGCGCGGTTGGAGCAGCGCCACGTGGCGGCTTCCTTCGGATCGTAGCCGTAGGCGAATTCCATGTGGAAGCATCCGTCGTTGACGGTTCCGAGCTTGCCGGAGGCGACCATTTTCTGCGCTTCGATGTTGAAGGCGTTGTTGACCATCATGTGGTCGACGGAAAGGCTGAGGTTCTTCGCCTTGGCGAGCGCGACGAGCGCAAGGCCGTCCTCGACCGTGACGGACATGGGTTTTTCGACGATGGTGTGCTTGCCTGCGTTCAGGGCCTTTGTGGCGAGCTGGGCGTGGGTAAGGTTGTTGGTGGCCACATAGACGGCCTGGATTTCAGGGTCGGCGAGGATTTCGTCGATGCTCGAATACCACTTGAGGCCGAGGGCTTCGACGGCGCTTCTGCGGGCGGGATTGAGGTCGGTGGCGCCGATGAGGACGGCGTTCTTGAGCGGTTTGAAGCGGGCCTTGTCGCAGGCGAATCCTTCTTTTTCGATGCGGTTTTCGGCGATTCCGCCGAATCCGATCATGGCATATCTGACTTTTTCCATTTTTTTGACTCCTGATGGGTTGAAGAGTGAAAAGGCGTTCCGGTAATCTATCGCCGGAACGCCTGGATTTCAACCGTGGAAAATTACTTCATGTAGGCGTCGGCGACCTTCTTGAAGGCGTCGATGCAAGCCTGAATGTGCTTTTCCGTGTAGACCGGGTGCGTGAAGAAGGAGACCGTGCGGTCGGTCATCCAGTGGGCCTGCTTGCAGTTGAACTGCGTGTAGTCGATGTTGCGGGACTTGGGATCGAAGAACGGATACTTGGCCACGCCGAAGCCGTTGCGCTCGGTGTAGGCGCGTTCCTTGTACATTTCCGGCCAGAGGACGCTGTAGACCGGCACGCCTTCGGCGGCGATCGCGGCGATGAACTTCTTCGTGTCGATGCCCTTCTTGAACTTGTCGGGATCGATCACGATCGGGCACCACCAGAAGGAGTTCTGACGGTCCTTCGTGTCGACCGGCGGATAGAGCACCAGCGGATGGTCCTTGAGGGCCTTGATGATCATCTGGCCGTTGCGGCGGCGGGCGGGGAGGTTCCACTTGTCGAAGCGCTCGAGCTCGCAGAGTCCGATCATGGACTGCATTTCGGTCATGCGGAAGTTGAAGCCGACGCGTTTGTGGA
>CAZHPP010000316.1:0-5248 GCA_964534535.1 uncultured Victivallales bacterium
AGGTGGCTGTCCGATCGGGAGTGAGATGAAATTCATGCTGAATATCCAAGGAACAACGGTCGGAACGCTTTTTGAAAAGATTGACGATCGGAATGCAGTTCAATTTGATGGAATTCCGGTTCAGAGAATGAATAAAATCGGCATTTCGCCGAGTCAGTGTCAAAATAAATTTCAATTTCCCGTTTTGGACTTTACTCAGAAGACGTGAAAAACCTTTGAGACAAACAAACCGGAATCCCGCCTGAAACGCCATAAAGCGGTGAAAAACCTGAAGCCCGCGTAATTGTCCCGGAGCTTTCTTGGATGAAGGAGCATTCCGATCCAATTCGGGAACGACGAATTGAATCCCGTCCACGGGTTCATATTTCTCATCCGCATCGGCGACATATATTTTGTCGGCGTCAATTTGAAGTTGCCGCATCACTTCCGAGGCTTCGGAATTCGGCATATTTAAAAATAACAGCAAATCGCCGTCCGATTCAGCGGGAAGATTATTATGGTTGACTTCAAAGGAAAAATAAAGTCCGGCCTCCCCGGAAAGACCATAGTTTCCGAGCTCACGCGTAAGATATTTCACATCGGTCAAAGAAATGTCATAGAGGGAAATATTCCACAAGGTGGAAAAGACGCATGGGGTGGAAATCCCGGGAATCGATGTCGAAAAACGGGTGCCGGCGAAGAGAACGTTGTTATGAGCCAGTGAAGAAGAGTCAATATTTTGAAGTTCCGCTACCGCATACGACGGCAAAGGAGCGAGAACCTGCGGCGCCGCCGATGCAAGAATGGATTCCAAAAGGCGCGGATTGCCGTCATCTAATTTTTTTTCCACCCGTGCGGCAAGGAACGCCGTTCCTTCCAGAAGCCGTTCCACATAGGGATCCTGGCATTCCGCATCCGAAAGCTCCAGACGCGAGGCGATTTTCGGAAAGTCTTGTGCGAATTCCGCACCGAGCTTTCGTAAATATTCCAGATTTGTCTGGTAATAATCCAAGAAGGCCTTACTCATGCTCTCGCCTCGTTTTTTTCGTCGATATTGCTACTCCGCCGGTTTCCAAATCCAGTTTGCTTGTGAAGAGAATCTCCTCTTTCAGCGGGGCAACCATAATGATTCCCGATATCTGAAATTCAAGTTCCTTCGCGTTTCCTTCCGCGGGGATGATTGAAACTTCAAGCGATTCTTTCAGAATGCGCGGTTCAAAGCATTGAATTTGCCTGGCAATGGCGATTTGCAAATGTTCCGCCGCATCCGAATTTCTGGAAATACCACAAAAATCACTCAGCCCGAATCCTAAAACAGAAGTCGTCATTTCTTGGGAATATGCCAGTTCCGCATCGGACAAACGGGATCTGGAATTGAAAATAATTTCCAGATTTTGCAGCACATCCATGCGCAGCTGCTCCGCCGTAATCATAAGCGGATTGTGCTCCTTTTTTATTTGAGGCTCGCGGTCAATCAGCCGACTCAGTAAGCAAGGAGGGAAATGATCTCTCGGATGAATTTTCGTTTCTGTTTCAGGCATAGCCTATCCTTCCTTCAAAATGGGCAACGCCGTTCTGTGAAAAGAATCGGCATTGCCCGTCATGAAACAAGGGCTCAGGAATTGGTGACCTGATCGAAAGCCGCCTCAACAGCACCGTCCAATGTATTGTCCGGCTTGATCGGAGTGGCTTTCCATGTCATCTTCTTGGCGTAAAGTTCAACCTCTTCAACCGCCTGCTGCGCGGCCAGCGAACCGGTTCCGTCCATGATATCCATGGAGTGAACATGCGCTTTCACAATCTTGACATTTTCCAGTTTCACTTCATATGCCACGGTCTGTTTGCCCGCGATGGCACGGCAGGAATGAAATTCCACTTTGGGAATATCCTTGCCGCTCATGCAGTACTGCTGGATTTTCGGAGTCGCTTTATCGCAAAGATGCGTGAAACAGAACGCTTCGAATTTTCCGCGTCCGCTGACATCGGCTCCGCGTCCGAGATCCAGCGACTGCGCCGCACCGTGTGCGAATTGCTTCAATTCGATCCATTTCGAATGTTTGTTGTCGATGGATTCTCCGTCGATACCGTCGATTTTCAGAAAGAAATCACTCGCCATTTTTTTACCTCTTGTTGTTTTGTTGTTTGACTACAACGGTTAAAAACGTCCATTTCCCGTTCGTTGCTTTCCTGCCGAAATGTTTTTTGTCTCACTCCTGCGGTAAAGGTTCCTGCGGAATCCGTTCCCCCGTTATTTTGCCCCGCTCGGCACTTTTGTCACGAGCCGAAGCGATGTGGTCAATCCCTCAAGCTGATAATGCGGTCTTAAAAAGAACTTGGCGTTATAATATCCGGGTTGTCCTTCCACCGATTCCACTTCAACCTTGGCTTCCGCCAGAGGATATTTTGCTTTGACTTCCTCCGAGGCATTCGGATCGCTGGTGACGTAATTTGCAATCCAGTCATTCAGCCAGCGTTCCATATCGGCGCGTTCTTTGAACGATCCGATTTTATCGCGGACAATGCACTTCAGATAATGGGCAAAGCGGCTGACCGCGAAAATGTAGGGAAGCCTCGCCGACAGATTCGCATTTGCCGTCGCATCCGGATTGTCATACTCCTGCGGCTTGTTGACGGTCTGTCCGCCGAGGAAAACTGCGTAATCCGTGTTTTTCCAATAGCAAAGCGGGAGGAAGCCATTCTTTGAAAGCTCCGCCTCGCGGCGGTCGGTGATGGCGATTTCTGTCGGGCATTTCATTGCCACGCCGCCGTCATCGGACGGGAAAGTGTGCGTCGGCAGATTCGCAACGGTTCCACCCGATTCCACTCCGCGGATTCTTGCACACCAGCCGTATTCGGTAAAGGAACGGTCGATGTTCGCACCCATTGCGTAGGCGGCGTTCATCCAGTTGTATTTTCCGTTTACGCCCGCGCCGGTATCCTCCTCAAAACCGAATTCATCCACCGGATTGGTATTCGCTCCATAGGGCATGCGGCTCAGGACGCGAGGCAGAGTAAGCGCGACATAGCGACTGTCGTCCGATTCCCGAAAACTGCGCCATGCGGCATATTCCGGAGTCGTGAAAATTTTGGTCAAGTCGCGCGGATTCGCCAAATCCAACCAGGAATCCAAATTCATGATGGATGGATCGGTGGAAGAGATGAAAGGCGCATGCGCCGCAGCCGCGATCTGCGATATGCCTCGCAGCATCTCAATATCCGGCGCGGTCTGATTGAAATAGTAATCTCCGATCAGGCAGCCGAACGGCTCACCGCCGGCGGTGCCGTATTCCGCTTCGTAAACCATTTTGAAGAGGGGACTCTGATCCCACGCCGTCCCCTTGAATTTCTTCAGCGTCTTCGCCATCTCCTTTTTAGAGAGGTTCATAACGCGGATTTTCATATTCTCGCTGGTCTCTGTATTGTTGACCAGATAGGAAAGACCGCGCCAGGCGCTTTCCAGATTTTGAAAATCCTCATGGTGAATAATCAAATTCACCTGCGCGCTGATTTTCTTATCCAGTTCCGCAATGATTCCCTCAATGGTTTTGACGGAATCGCCGGAAATCAGATTTGCGTTTTCCAGAGCTTGTCCAACCAGCGTTTTTACCGCGCCTTGAACGGCTTGATTGGCCTCGTCGGACTTCGGTTTGAATTCCTGACGAAGCAGCTTTTCAAAATCCGACATTTCGACGATCGCCGCGTTCAAAACTTCATTTTGTTTCAAATTTTCAGGCATAATTCAACTCACTTTTCTTCCGTTTTGGGTTCGGCGGAATCAGTGTTTTGCGCTTCTTTTTCCTTCGCCTTCTGCGACAGAGCTTTCAACAGCGCTGGATCTTCAAGAATTTTATTGATCAATTCTTCCGCGCCGGTTTTTCCATCCATGTAGGAAAGAAGATTGGCAAGTTCTTTGCGGGCTTCCAAAAGTTGTTTGAGTCCTTCCACTTTTGAAGCGACGGCGGCAGGCGAAAAATCATCCATGTTTTCAAAAGTCATGTCCACCGCGATCTCGCCTTCTCCGCCGATTGCATTGGGAACGCGAAACGCCACACGCGGTTTTGTGCTTTTCAACCGGTCATCAAAATTGTCACAGTCAATATCCAGGAACTTGCGGTCTTCGACTTTCGGCAAAGGTTCCGCCGGCTTCCCCGACAAGTCCGCCATCACTCCGGTTACGAATGGCAGACTGACCTTCTTTTCCGCACCGTAAAGTTCAACATCATACTCCACTTGAACTCGCGGGGCGCGATTTTTCTTGATGAACTTCTGACTGCTTTGAGCTTTTGCCATGGTTCAGTCTCCTGTTGTTTGGGTATTTATCGTTGAGTTGTTTTTCATTTCATCCCTCCGTTGCGGTTTGTTCTTTCACACCAAGAATTTCCCGTCCTTTCTCAAGTGCGCTTGGTTCGATATCTCCTAAAAGATCCAAAAAATTCATGTCCGCCATACGCAATGCACGGCGTACCAGAAACGGTACCGGACTTGTCGGTTCCGATTTTTGAAAAAACTCCGCCCCTTTTTGGAGAAACAACAAAGCTTCCTCGCGATTTCGGGGGAAGGCTGAAACAATATTGATGGAATTATTTTCCGAGACAGAAGCGGAGTCCTCCATCACCGGCAGTCCTTTTTCTGTGGATGTCGATTCTGTTTCATGGTCCGAAGGCAAAATATATTGAGCATAAAATCGCTCAAGAATCTTCAATTCTCCCTGAAGCGGAGCGAAAAGTTCCGTTCCCGCATCCGTATGCGTATTGATTGCTTCGCTGATGGATTGCAGTTGTTCCCGCGTTTTTTTTACAAGCGCTTCGCGTTCTTGCATTTCAATAATCGGAACGGTTCGCATTTCGGCATTGAGCAATGCGGCGTCCACCGACTCGTCCTTCGCCTCCAGATCCCCTGTTGAGATCATGTAATCGCGCAACGTGTATTTCTTTCCGTCTGTCAATTTCTGCGTACGAAAATGATTGATGAACATGATGGGATCGTTAAAAGTTCCCGGCACCGGCGAAAGTGTGGAGAGAATATTCAATCGTTCCGTGGGATCATTGTCATCATCGGCGTCAAGTTCGGGATAAAACGAATCCCAAAGGTCTTTCACCAGATATTCAACGAGCGACAATCCCTGAGATAATCCACTTAATCCGTCTATGGAAAAACTCGAAAGAGAAAAATAAACAGCCACTCGCAGATCGCGTGTGGTTTTCCATAATTCCAGACAGTTGCGGTTCAGTTTCTTCCAATCCGGATCGCGCCCCGCAATAACGGAATC
>CAZHPP010000317.1:0-5233 GCA_964534535.1 uncultured Victivallales bacterium
AAGCCTTCTGACAGTCTTCCGGGAACTGTTTCCTGCGGACTTCCGCCTTGTGCGCGGGATCGAAGAGAGAAGAATCGTATTTCGAATAGTCGTCGAACTGGAACGTGTCGCAGACATACAGCACTTCCGGCGGACGGTTCCCGAAAAGGTGTCCGCCGAATGACTGAAGCATCTTGAATTTTTCTGCGTAATGAACTTCCGCCATCTGCTGTTCCGAGACGTTCATGGTGTAGACGAAGGCCACGGGGAACCGCTTCGGCGCCATGGAAGAGTGTCCGGAATCGTAGTTGAACGGAGCAAAGAACAGACGCTCGATGAAATTGCGGAACAGCCCCGTTTCTCCTCCGAAATAGACCGGAGTCCCGAACACGATTCCATCGCTTCCCATCAGTTCCTCCAGCACGGGGGAAAGATCGTCTTTCAGCGCGCATTTTCCCGCGGACGGGCTGCCTTTCCGCTTGCACGCGAAGCAGCTCCTGCATCCGGAGAAGGTCAGACCCGAAAGCTGAATGAGTTCGCAGTCGGCTCCCGCATCGGACGCGCCCCTGAGGACGTTTTCCAGAATGACGGCCGTGTTTCCGTGTCTGCGGGGGCTTCCGTTGACGGCATAAATCTTTTTCATGACCTGTTCTCCTTGTTTTCCTGTAAGATACACCTTCCAGCCGCTGGAAGTCAAGCCGGAGGCGTTTGATTCGGCGCGGAAGAATGATATATTGCGGAAGAAAAAACACGGGAGGCAACCATGAACTTTCTGAAAATCGATAAAAAACTCTGCGTCGGCTGCATGAAATGCGTGAAGGACTGCATTGCGGGCGTGCTCGAAAACGGCGGCGGAACTCCGCGCGTTGCCCAGGGCGGTGCCGACCGCTGCATCCACTGCCGGCACTGCATGATGATCTGTCCGAACGGGGCGCTTTCCATCGACGGGGTAGCGCCGGACCGCTGCATTCCCGCGGAAAAGATTCCTTCCCCGGAATCGGAACTGGCCCTGATGCGCCAGCGCCGCAGCATCCGGAACTATCAGCAGAAAAACGTTTCCCCGGAAACCGTGAATGCCCTTCTCGACGCCATGCGGTACGTCCCCACGGGCGTCAACTGCCGCGGACTGTTCTTCAGCGTGATCGACGACAAGGTGCGGATGGATTCGTTCAGGACCCGGCTGAACGGGAAAGTCCTTGCCCTGTTCGACGGCGATCCTTCCGCGAAGCAGCGGTTTGCGCATCTGGTTCCCGTGTACGAACGGATCAAGGCGGGCGGAGACCCGGTCTTCCGCACGGCTCCGCACGCATTGTTTGTCTCCGTCCGCAGCGATTCCGCCTGTCTGAAGGTGGATCCCTTCATCGCATTGAGCTATTTCGAGCTTCTGGCGCAGACGCACGGCGTGGGGACCTGCTGGTGCGGCTGGCTGTATCTGGTGCTGACCCAGCTGGTTCCGGAGATGATTCCGGAGCTTGGAATCCCGAAGGGATATGAACTTTCCTATTCGATGCTCTTCGGGTATCCGGCGGTCGGGTATGCGCGGAGCGGTTCCCCCGCGCCGGTCCCGTTTGTCAGAATCTGACGGGAGGAGAACGGACGCCGGCTTATTCTTCCCACGGGAAGAGATTCAGCGGGGCGGTCTTTCCTTTCAGATATTCCGGCATGAGGTCGGCCAGAATGTTCCAGGAGGCAAAGTCGTCGGCATAGAGCGGTTCGCCGGTTTCCGCATCGAAGTTTTCGCGCATGAACCCGAAGTTCCGGACGGATTCCGCGATCGTTCCGAGCATGTCGTCAGCGAGCCTTGCGGCATCGTCCCGGAGCCCGTTCCGGAGCAGGGCGTGGAAGACGAACCATGTGAGCGGAACCCACACGGGGCCCTGCCAGTTGGAATTGGTGAGCCTGCGCCAGTCGGTGAAGCGCGGCGGATTTCCCCAGCGCGCGTTGTTGTAATATTCGCTGGAACGGGAGAGCGAACGGATTCCGAAACGGCTGCGGAAATGCTTTTCCGAAAGCGCATATTCGCGGATCATGCGCATGGCGCGGTCCGCAGGCGCGATCCCGGCGTAGAGCGGGATCAGTCCAGGACAGCTCACATAGGCGTATTTTCCCACTTCCGAGCCGAGCGACGTTTCCGGCCACGAGGTCACGACCTTTTCCGAATTCAGGCGGAAGGAGGAGTAGCAGCCCATCGATTCGTCCCACTGGAACTCGTTGACGGCTTTCGCGATCCGTTCCGCGGAGGTGGAATATTTAGCACCGTCGAATCCCAGTTTTCCGGCGAGATACGCCATGGCCCGGCATTCGAGATAAAGCCACGAGGGCAGGTCGGGCGGAAGGATCGTGCCGGGCTCGAAGATCGTTCCGGCGATTTCATTGTCGAAGCCGGACATCCATGTCGCACCCCAGCGGAACAGTCCGTGCGGCGCGGAAAAGGTCCGGAACCAGTAATCCAGATATTTTTCGAGTTTCCCGTAGACGGACGAGGCGAATTCCGCATCGCCGGTCTTGGCGAAACAGATCGCGGCGTTCTGCGCCAGGAAGGGCTGGGCATGAAACAGCGGGTCGGACCCGGCAATGCCGCTGACGGCACTGGGGCAGTTCGGCACAAATCCGTCCTCCGTCTGGAACGCAAGCATGTTCAGCAGAAAATACTTCATCTGTTCCGGCTGGCCGTCCGCGGCGAACCGGAGCGTCATGAAATGGTCGTCCCAGCTGAAGATTCCGGCGGAATAGAATTTTCCCGCCGTGACGGAAAGGTACGGGGATTTGAAAAATCCCCGTGCCGGTTTTTTGATTTTGCGCATCAGCCCGACAATGTGCTCATGCGCCGTTTCATAATTTCTGCCGTTCACGGATTTTCCCTTCTTCAGAATTTGAATTCGTAAGTTCCTGCGGGAGCGGAAACGAGAACGCATTCGCCGTTTCTGTTCTCGAACGGGACGGCTTTCCCTGCCGATTTCACTCCGCGGACTTTTTCCGGGAAGAGAAATTCGGCCGATTTGGAATCGAATGCCGTTTCCAGCACAAAGGTCCGGCCCCGATGCACGGCGGAAACAATCTTCACGCTGCAGTCCTCCAGCACGAACGCCTTTTCCGGAATGACGGCGAGCACCATGCTTCCGTGAGGCGGAAGAGTGAATTTCGCTCCGCTTTCCGGGAAGGCCGTAACTTCATGGGTCCAGATATTCCTCAGGTGATATTTTCCTTCCGGGAGTCCGAGGTCGGCGGGGCGGAATGCCGTTTCGAGCGGAGTGTCAAGCGTGTTGAAGAGTCCGGCCGTTGCTGCGGGGAGGGCCGGATTCCCTTCGAGCGCGGAGAAGAACGGAGTCCGGAAGTAAAGCACGGAAGGCAGCGCGCGCGTCTTCGAACGGTAGTCGTACCTGGCCAGAAAGACGTCCTGTCCGTTGTTCGGGGCGCAGACCGCTTTTTTCAGACGCAGGAAGCGCGGATTTTCCGGATCGCACTGGCTGAGTTTTCCCGCGATCTCGACCATCGAATGCGTGACCAGACAGTAGTTCAGGGCGAACATGGCATCCGTGTCGTTGAGTCCGGGGAAGATTCCCACAGAGTCCGAGTTCGGCACAAAGAGGTCGCCCGTGTGCGTGGCGAAGCAGGCGATTCCCCACAGGAAATTGGTCCTGACATAATCCCAGTTTCCGGAACCGATGTCGATTCCGTAGCGGTAGTTCGTGAAATATTCGCCGAGGAAGGGATTGCCCATCACGATGTCGCAGCCGGTCTGCAGGTAGCCGTCTGCGGGCAGACGCTTCCGGAGTTCCTTCAGCCACCAGGAGCGGTAGAAATAGCCGGATTCGTCCTTGTTTTCGTAGAGATCGTGGCTGTCCTCGAACGCATAGCTCCAGAAGTCGTGCTTGACGCCTTCGAAGCCGTCATCGGAAATCAGCACGTCGAGCGCGTGCTCCATATATTTCCGGACTTCGGGCTGGCTGACGTCGAGCGGGCTCGCATCCTTCACGCGGAGAGAATAGTCGCTGAACCATTCGGGGTGTTCCTGGAAGATTTTCGTTTCATGCGGGCAGAATCCGCCGATCCAGACGGCGGGACGCAGTCCCAGCTCGCGGACCTTGTCCGTATAATGGCGCAGGCCGTGCGGAAACTTTCTTTGGTCGATTCCCGCCTCGCCTTCGTACGGGACTCCGAGCCCGTGGGCGGAGCGGTCGTAGACGGCATAGCCGTCGTCCAGCTGAACCCAGCGGACGGCCGGAAAGTTTTCGGCCAGAAACGCTGTTTCGCGGAGAAGCATGTCTTCGGAAACGTCCCGCATGATGCCGTCGTTCCAGGAGCCCCAGACCATCGAGGTGCGGTTGATGTCGGTCGCGCCGTAGTTCACGGGAAGTTTCCGGCGCAGTTCGGCCGAATAGCTTTCAAAGACCCGTTCCAGGTCGCCTGAGTGTTCCGCGGGACAGAGCATCCATTCATCCGTGAGGACGCGTCCCGGTGCAAGCTCCAGAAACTCCAGGTCCTTGAACGAGGAATAGATTTCGAGCGTGACGGTCCCGTTCTCGTGGAAGACGAGGTAGTTGTGGTAGAACGTCCGCTGGGAAAGCGTGCCGTGGACGATTCCGTGTCCGGAAGCATAGTTTCCGATGTGGATCGCGGGGAAGGGCTGATAGGGCGAACGGCCGATGCGGTCGCAGACGACTCCGGGGTCGGCCCAGCGGTTTCCCGCCGTGGAATCGAAATTCGAATCCTTCGCATCGCCTTTCGTGCGGCTGTAGTCCACGGGGAAGGTCATGCGTTCGTAGATGCGCGGATTTTCATTGTGGTAGAAATAATCGTCGGAGGGCTTTCCGCCGAACGTGATTCCGGAAAGAACGATTCCGAGTTCGTTCAGACGGACAGCGGCGTTCCCGTTGTTCCGGAAAGTTCTCCGGCAGGAAATCCCGTTTGCGTTCCGCGTGAAATAGAAATCGTCCGAGAACTTTTCATTCCAGACGCACGTGATGTGGAGATTCTTCTTCGAGGAGAACTCCATGCGTTCCGGAAGAATGCGTTTCCCTCCGACGACGGCGAACGGCTGAAATCCGAGCGTTCCGGCGTTCAGAAAATCGAGAAAATCCGCGTGTGCCATAAGTTATTTTTTCTCCGGTTTGATTCCGAATTTCTGCATGAGGGCGGTGGCCAGCTGGTCGGCGCAGGAGGTGGGCTTACCGCCGCAGCGGATTCCCTTGAGCTTGTTCACGACGTCCTGAACCTTCATGCCTTCGACGAGTCTTCCGACGGCGATCAGGTT
>CAZHPP010000318.1:0-5208 GCA_964534535.1 uncultured Victivallales bacterium
CGTCTTCCGAATACTGGAGCCCCTCGGCAAAGGGTTCCCGGAGGACCATGGACCGCGTGGTGGCCGAGGACGCCAGCGAAAAGAAATGGCGCCAATGCGAGGAAACGGAACCGTCCCCGAACGCCCGCATGTAGTCCTTGCGGACGAGCGGCCTGGCGTCGGGACGGCAGATCTGGTTGCCGTAGGTCGCCGCGACGTCGGAATCGGCCAGCGGCGCGGTGAGCTTTTCAAGATAGTCCTCCCGCAGCGGGACGGCGTCCGCGTTGTTGAAGACGAGGATGTTCCCGGTCGAGGAGGCGATTGCGCGGTTGAGCACGCGCCCCGGAACATATTTTTCATCGAACGAATCGAAGAGTTTGACCTTCTGTTCGAATTTCTGGACGATTTCCGGCGTGCCGTCCTTTGAGGCATCGTCGAAGACCAGAATCTCGAACTCCACGTTTTTCTGGCGCAGAAGCATATCGAGCGTGCGCCCGATATATGCGGAATCGTTATGGGAACGAACAATGACGCTGATCATGTTCTGGATGCTCCTCCGGATGAGGCCAGACGGTCGGCCTCGAATTTCATCATCTTGAAATAGTCTGCGATGGTTACGGGAATCATGCCCGGCCGCCAGTTGGCCAACAGGACGGCGTTGGAATACGGATCGTCCGGCGAATATCCGTGCATGGCGGGCAGCGGATGCATCCCCATGTCGGACGGAGCGATCTGGACTCCGGGATCGGCCAGCCAGATCTCGTCGCCGTAGCGGTTGTTCAGGAAATTCACGCTGCGGAGCTTCTTCTCCTCCGGCGTGAGCCAGTGCCCCGGGAAGTCTTCCGCCGCAGTCAGAATGGAATCGCGGCACGCGGACTTCAGGAAATACACGCGGAGCATCGTCGAATCGTAGCACGCAATGTAGTCCCGCCCGTACCGGTACGGCAGAGTTTCGATCCGGGACTTGAGGTCGATCGTCTTCGTGAGCGGGGTCATTCCGTGGTCGGAAAAAATGCAGCAGTTCACGGTCTTGAAGTTCAGATACGCCATCTTCAGCAGGGCGGAAACCTTGCCTGCATAGGCGTTGAACGCATCCTGGACATAATTGAAATCGGTGCAGTGGAAGTGGAGCATGGCGTCGATCCCGGCCGTATAGACGAACAGGAACTGGCGGTTGTCGTCGAGCGCGGCCATGGCGTCCGCAAGATTTTCGTCGTCAGTCCTGCGCCAGTCGGAAATATGGAACCGGATTCCGGTTTCCAGAAGGACGTCCCGCAGATTCCGGACAGGGAAAAGCCCCCCGCGCGCAAAGATATCCCGCTTCTCGCAGTAATTCATGTACGGCAGACGGTCGTACGGCATGCTGTAAAGGTTGAAGTATCCCGTGTAGCCGCGCACAAACTTGATGAACCGGCTCATGCGCGAACGGACCCTGTGATTGTTGAACACGATATCCGGATGCAGCAGCGGATGCAGATACCGGAACAGCCCGAACGGCGAAGCCCCGCTCCTGTCATGGTAGAAGAAGCTGAAATGGTTGTGGACCGTGGGCGGCTCGCCGGAAAGAATCGTGGGAACGCACGCGGAGGAATAGCCGAGCTGCGTGCGGATGCACCGCCGGAACGGGAATTCCTGTTCCATGAAACGGTGTCTGTTCACGGCGTCATAGCCGAGCGCATCGCAAAAAATAAAGATCGAAACCTGATTCTGCATGAATTTCCCGTCCGCAGTCTTTCTGTTTTATTGAATGCTGTCGTCCGCGACCTCGCGGTCGTTGAAAAGAGCCATGGCAAGCACGGACCAGAATCCGGCATAGAGGATGCTGTAGACGAACGCCCATGCCAGATACATGACCGGAAGCGGCGTATGCGACGCCAGGGCGTCCGCCATCCAGAAATACTGCCAGTTCGGCAGGACCGTCTGCGCCAGCAGCGAGAGCACCGCCTTGAACCACCCCGACACAGCCTCCGCAGCGGAAACGGGAAGCCAGGAAAACAGCGCGTCGGGCGCCGTCCCGGCAAGCCATGTGGAGGAGATGTATTTCGAGACCAGCCCCAGCATGAAGAGGATCGCGCAGACCGTCAGGTTGGCCACGATTCCGACCCGCGTGGCAAGCGCCGCCGCGATCGCCCCCATGATCCACACCGCCGGGAAAAGCAGCAGGGCCGCCGCCACATACTGCATCGGCGGAATCCAGCCCTCGTCGTCCGGCGCCCCCTGAATCAGGTAGGCCCCGATCGAAAACAGCGGCAGCAGCGCCGCAAGCAGGAAGGAGGCCGTCGACGCGAACGGCGCGCCCTTCAGGTAGTTGTGCGCGCCCGCCAGAGTCAGGATCAGCGCGATCAGGATGTAGTAGCACCCCATCACGCCGAAATCGAGCCGGAACTGGTCCTTTGCGATCATGATCGCCGTGAATCCGGAGGCCGAGACCGCCAGCGTGAAGAGCGTGAGCGCGCACCCCACTCCGGCCAGCTTTGCGGCCACAAAGCTCCAGCGCGGAACGGGCTTCGAAAGCAGGAGCAGGACGGTGCCGTTGCGCATTTCGCGGGTGATCGTGTGGCTGGCGCACAGCGTGGCCGTCACGAGTCCCAGCACGAGCGTCACCGCCATGGCGCTGTCCGAAACCAGCTTGATCTGGTCGCGGAACACATACATGGAGAACACGGGCAGAATTCCCGTGATGCACACGCCGATCAGCAGGAGCAGGAAGTAGACGGGCTCCCGCACGCATTCCTTGAAGGTGTTCTGGGCAAGGCGGAAGAAAATGTTCATTTCACGCCGTCCTTTTCCCGGATTTTCCGGAGTTCCGCGTTAAATTCGCGCATGTCCTTGTTCTTGAGGGCCTCCCAGCGCCTCACGATCCGCTGCGAGTTCACCAGGTTCGCGAGAGTCAGCGCGGCGGCGTCCGGCAGAGCCGTGGGAACATCGGAGACGGGGTAGCTTTTCGGAATTGCCGTGCGGTACGGCGCGGGGACCGTTTCGGGCCCGCCCACCACAATGATGCGCCGCGGATTGACCCACGAAATGAACCGCGGAAAATCCTCCGGCGAAACCACCGCGGGATCTTTGCCGTCCGGCACAATGAAGTAAATGTTCCTGTCCGCCGAATCCGGCGCGGGGAGAAGCAGCACCGGCGATTTCGTGGCTTCCTGCGTCAGGAAGGCCAGCCGGCGGGGGGTCTGGAAGTTTCCCGTCACGATCAGTTCGGGGATGATCCGGTTCAGCCGGCGGTCGGGAAGATCCCCTGCGTCGAACGGCATTGCCCATGCGGGCACGGCGGTCCATGCGGCCGCCGCGGCCAAAGCCGCCAGAATTATCTTGCTCAGACAGTTCATTCTCGCCTTCTCCGAAAAAAATAAAAAATTTCAGGTTTTCCGCTTGTCGATTTCAGAAACATCGTATATCTTAATACACAAACCATGAAATTGCAAATGCGGAGAACCAATGAAACGCAATGATTTCTTAAAAAATTCCATTCCAGGCGCTCTCGTCTTCATGAGCGGCAGCGGGACAAACGCCGAAAATCTGCTCCGTTCCCCGGCCTGCGGGACCTCCTGGTTCTGCTCGGCCGTCGTCACAGACAAGCCGGGAACTTCCCGCGCACGCGAAATCGCGGAGCGCTTCCATCTCCCCCTGGTCGAAGACGACATCGGAAAATTCTACCGCGAACACGGCCTCGACCGCGTCACGCTCGCAGGAAAGGGCCTCGAACTCCGGAACCTCTGGACCGACGGCCTCCGCAAAAAGATCGCCCCCTTCCGCCACGACTTCGGGCTCCTGGCCGGTTTCATCCCGCTCACCAACATTGTGGCCGACTTCCCCTGCCTCAACGTCCACCCCGGCGACCTCACGATCACCGGCCCGGACGGACAGCGGCTCTATGCCGGGCTCCATTCGCTCCCCGTCGAAAACGCCATTCTTGACGGGCGCACCTCGCTCCGCAGCAGCGTGATCCGCGCCGTCCCGTACACTCCCGGAGTCCGGGAAGTCGACGAAGGCTCCATTCTCGGAATCTCCGCCCCGATGCCCGTCCTCCTTCCGCAGGGCGTCACGCTCGGGCAGCTCCGCGAAATCGCGAAAAACCGCAAAAAAGGATTCCGGAACGACCTTCTCGGAACCATTGCGGACGACCATATCGAACGTCTCAAGCAGGAAGGCGACTGGAAAGTCTTCCCCGCCGTCGTCGACAATTTTGCCCGCGGCAATTATTCCAGAACTCCTGCCGGAGGCCTCCTCTGGCGCGAAAACGGCGAATGGATCCCCGTCCGCACCGTCGAATTCATCGACGGAATCCCCCATCCCATAAAAATCGGAGAACCCGCCCCATGATCAAACTTCTTGCCCTTTTCATCGTTGTCGTCGTCATCGTCAGCATCATCAACGCCGTTTCAAAAAAAGGCGGTTTTTTCTTTTTCAACGATCCGCTGCGCCTCGCGTTCATGACGGCGGCCGGGAGACTCGGACTCTGCTTCAACCGTCCTGAAGGTTCCGACTCCTATCCCAAACTCACAGGGACCCTGAAAACCTTCGACGTCACGGTTTCCGTGGAAAATCCTCCTTCCGGGGCAATGGTCTTCTGCCGCTGCGTGTTTCCGAACGCTCCCGGAATCCGCTTCACCTTCCGCACCTCCGGCTTCTCTGCGCAGATTCCCGCGGGGGAACACAATCTGACTTCCCGATTCGGACTTGATCCTTCCGAGTTTTTCCTTTCCGCTCCCGATGAAAAGGCGCTGACCGCCTTCCTTTCCAAAAAACGGCTCAACATCCTCAAGAACGCCGCCGGCGCGAACCATTCTATCAGCGTGGACGGTTCCGCCTTCACGTGCGGAATGCGTCTCGGCGCGATTTACAGTCCGGAACGGCTGATCTCCTTCCTGCAGCGCACGGTGGCCTCCGCCGAAGCGTTCCTGGCGCAGGAGTCCGCGGCTTCCGCCGCACATGCCGAGTTCAGACAGGCCCCGATTCCGGTCAAGGACGAGGACATCGGCGGGACCGGCATGGAAATTTCTGCAAAGCCTGCGCCTGTGCCCGTTCCCCCTCCTGTGCCTGCGCCCGCAAAGCCGGAACCAGTTCCGGAACCCGCCCCGGCCGTCAGGCCGGAGCCTGTTTCCGCCCCGGTTCCGGGACCTGCCGCGGAGCCGGTTCCCGAGTCTGTTCCGGAGACGGCTGCGGAATCCCCTGCCGCGCTGGACGTGCTCACGCTGGCAAAAAAACTTTTTTCAGCCTCGT
>CAZHPP010000319.1:0-5202 GCA_964534535.1 uncultured Victivallales bacterium
ATCGGACAGTGCGACGGCGAGGTTCCCCTGAGCGACATGCTTCGCAATCCGACCGTCAGAAAACTGAACCTGATCACACAGGCCAACCTCGACCGCGGAAGCGAATTCAGTGAAATCTACGGCCGTTTCCTCCAGTATTTCGCACTGCGCGTCAAAAAGGAGTTCCCGAAACTCCGCGTTGCGTTCATGCCGTATCAGGGGGGAACTTATGCCCCGATCGGTCCACGCTGGAAACTCCCGGACAACATCGACCTGCGGCTCTGCACCCATGCCTTGCCGCGCGTGCCGCGCAATCCGGAAAAAATTGCAAAGACGATTCAGTGCATAAAGGAATGGTATGAGGCGACGGGAAACCATCCGATTGATTCCCTCTGGTTCTACCACATTCCGGAGAAAGACGGCAGTCCGTTCCTGCGGGCGGTTGCGGCGCAGTTCGTCGGCGACTCCATCAAAGTCTGCGGAAAATATCTCGGAAGGACGAACATCTTTTTCGACCAGTACGGCCTTTTCAACTGGTCGTTCTACTATTCGGAATATGCTGGCGTCAAGTCGCTGTGGAATCCTGATTTCAATGTGGATGCGGCGATCGATGAGCACTGGGAACCCTTCTACGGGAAACAGGCGGGACAGGAACTGCGCGAATTCCACAGGATTCTCAAGGACAGCTATATCAAATATTATATGATGGATGCATCGGTCAAGTCGAACGACATCAATCCGCTCTATCCGCCCAAGGTGATTGATGCGCTGGAAATGCACCTGAGAAATGCTCAGAAGGCAGTCAAGCCGGGTTCGGTCGAGGCAAAACGCATGGAGCTGTTCTCCGCACCGTGGGGAAAGGCGTTTCAGGCGCAGCGGAACCGCCAGGGATATGTCCGGCCGCTCTACAACGTCCATTGTCTGCTTTCCAAAGAAGAAGTCCTGCTTGACGGCAGACCGGCGGAGGTATTCTGGGCCGGGATTTCCGCCGTTCCGCTGATCGACCCTGCCGGAACCGGCGCTGCGGCAAAGCACCCGGTTTCCATGAAGCTTGCCTGGAACGCGCAGGGAGTATATGGCCTTCTGGAAGCACGTCATGCGCCGCTGGCCGATCAGGAAAAAGACGTCTGGCACAACGACGGCTGCGAAATTTTTCTTTCGCCCGGTGCGAAGCGCGAGGAGTTCTTCCATTTCGCTGCCGATGCCGCGGGAAACAAAGCGGAGGGATACCGGAAGATGTTCCCGATTGCCACGCCGTACAACGGACTTTGGAAATCTCCGGGGTTTCGCACTGCCGCCGTCAGGAACGAAACGTCCTGGAGCATGGAATTCTTCATTCCCTTTGCCGACATGAAAGCCGGAACGCCGCGGCCTTATGACATCTGGGGATGCAATCTGGTCAGCAACAAACTGGGCAAAGAGGCGGAATCCGTTTCTTCCTCCATGACACTTGGAAACAATCACAATCTGGGAATGTTCGGAATGATCCGATTCCTCGGAAAAGGAGACAGATAAATGAAGCGGTATTCGTTTGTATGTGCGGCTGTCCTGACGGCGGATATTCTGGGAAGCGCATTTCTGGGCGCGGCGGAGGCGCCTTCGCCCATTGCGGTTACCCAGACGAAACGCTACCAGTTTCCCAATACGGAGTACCAGCAGTCGTATGCAATTTCCAACGCTTTCTGGAATTACGAAATCTGCTTTCTGACGACAAAAAACACAGAAAAAACTCCGCCTGTATTCCAGATGCAGAGCATGGCGCGGCCGTTTCCCCGGATACTGGATCTGAAAGTCAACGGTATTTCAAGCCGGAATGTGCTTTTCGACAGGCAGTCCCTGAAAACCTGGAACGATCCTGCCGGAGACCGGGGCGGCTGTGAATTCACGCTCAATTTCAACGGAGCAAAAGTCAATGTCCGCGTTTTCATGGAATCGAAATCCAGACTGCTGTTCGTCCGGGTCGCGCCGTCTCCGGATACGCTGGAGCCGATCAAGGAAATCAGCGTTTCGACTTATGCGTTCATCAATTACATCAAGACGCCGGGAAAAGGCTGGGATCCCGGCGCATACGGACGGGAATTCGTGACTTCCAGGCAGGAATGCAGAACCCCGTCGAATAAGGGAATTACATTGAGTCCCGAAGAAACGAGCATCCTTTTCCGCGATTCCGCATTCGGGAAACTTCCCGGATATTTGCTCTTCGAGAGGAAAAACGTCCTTAAGACGACGTTCGTCAACGGAGTCTACCAGACTGTTGTCTTTGACCTGAAACCGGACTTTCAGGAGTTCACGTTCGGAATCTGGGGATCGGTAAAGCAGGATTTCACCAACCAGGAATTTGAAAAACTGCTCAAGGACCATCCGGAAGAATTCAAGTTCTGAACTCATAATAAACATAGAGGAAAAACATGGAGAAAAATATTTTCGTCGAGAATTCAACTGTTGTCTTCCAGGGAAAATCCTTCCCGCTGCTTTCGGGAGAATTCCACTACTGGCGCACTCCGCGCGACAGCTGGGGGGCTGTGCTCGACCGTTTCAGGGAATTGCAGCTGGACATCGTCTCGTTCTACATTCCGTGGAATTATCACGAACTTGCCGAAGGCGTGTTCGACTTTACGGGACGCACCGCGGACGGACGCGATCTGGATGGATTTTTGTCCCTGCTGGAAGAAAAACAGCTGCATGCTATCGCCAGGCCCGGTCCGTTCATTGATTCGGAATGGCCCGGCGGCGGGGTCCCGGAACGGGCCGCGGCGCTGCACCGTCTTGATCCGGAATATCTCAGAATCAGCGCACCGTACATTGACGCGGTTTCCGCGGTCCTGAAGCCTCATCTCATTACGAACGGCGGCTGCATCGTCCTCTGCCAGGCGGACAATGAGCCGTATCCGATCTTTGAGAATTTCGGGGAGGAACTGGGCGCTTTCGGGGAAAAGAACGGGATGTTCCGCGATTTTCTCCGCGGGCGTTACGGCAATGATGTGCGGAAACTCAATGACGCATGGCACAGCTCTTTCCACAGCTTTGATGAACCGTGCGTTTTCTTCCATGAGGAAGCGGCAAATACCGACCTGGTCATGGCCGAACGCCTTTTGGAAGACGTAAAATATCAGACGCGTTTTTCCGATACCTATGAATTCATCGGGGACTACTGCGCAGAGCTGGCGGAGAGTGTCGCTTCCAGAATGCGAAAAGACGGGATTGATGTGCCTTTCTCCGCCAACGGCTGGTCGAGCTTCTATCAGGATTTCCGCAAGATGGAAAACGTCGTCGATCTTTGCGGATTCGATATTTATCCGCTGGCGTTCATGGAACAGAAAAGCTGCATCAGGGATGAATCCTTCCTTGTTTTCGACATCCTCAAGCGGGCCGAGGCCGATACAGTCAGGGGAAATGTCTGGTCTGCCGAATTTCAGAGCGGATGTTTCCCCGTCCAGGGCGGATACATTCCGCCTCAGCACTTCCGCTATACCACGCTGGCGCTCTGCGGCGGCGGACTCAAGGGGCTGAACTATTACATGCTCGTCAACCGCGACAACTGGTGCAATGCCCCCGTCAATGAGCGAGGCCGCACCAATGAATACTTTCCCTCCGTGCAAAGCGCCGTCGCCGCGCTCCGGAAATTCGAACCGTGGAACTGTACGGTCCGGCACGATGCCGCGCTTCTGTGCCGTCCGGCCGACCGGATTGCCGCACCGGGAAATTTTCATCGCGTGTTCGACGCCCTTCAGAAGGCGGATTTTTCCTTCTCGTATTTCGATCCGGCCACGATGAAATGCCCCGGGGAAAAAATCCTCTTTTACGCAGGAAGCGGTCGGCCGCTGACCACGGAACAGGAACAGAATCTGCTTTCTTTCGTTCAGCAGGGCGGGCTTCTGGTCTTTTTCAACGTCGGGGGCAATATCGGGACAAAAGAAATTGCACCGCTCGAACCGGACGGCGTGCGTCCGACGGTCCTGCCGGTTACCATGCGGTTCCGCGGCTCGGCAGTCGTATTGAGCAACCGCGGACATTGCAATTCCAAGGTGAACTTCTTCTATTTTTCAGACCGGCGCAGAAAGGAATGTTCCGTCGAAGAGATTACGGTAAAACTCCAGGACGGACGCCTGTTCTGCTGCGGATTCCGCCGTGCCGTCGGCAGGGGTGCGGTCCTGCAGATCGGATGCGGCGCGGATTCCGAAGTCCTGCTGACCGTGCTTGCCGGATGCGGGATCCATCCCGGAGTCCGGGCACTGAAGTCCGGCGTGCTTACGGAACTTCTGGAGCATCGAGACGGGACGGAATATCTGTCGGTCGTCAACCGCAATTCCTGTCCGGTTTCCATTCCGTTTGCATTTGCGGACGGACGGCAGAATTTTCTGGAAGATGTGGAATCGGGAGAAACAACGCAAATTCCGCAAATCGGCGGACACGACGTCAGAATTTTCAGAATACAAGGAAGGAAAAAATGATTCGAGTTGCAACCTTCAATACCGCCTCAAGCATCGGAACCGATCATGTTTCCGACTGGAACCGGGGACTCCGGCTGATTGCCGAACGGCACGCCGACGCCGTCGGCTGCGAAGAAGTTTCAGTCCATGAGGACTTCAAGCCTGATATCGATATGGTTCAGCTGGCAAGAGAATATCTGAAGATGAACGCAATATTCGCCCGCACGACTTCACGCGACACCAAAGGCGATTACGGCATCATGGCGCTTTCGCCCCATAAAATGGAGGAAGTCGCAAGGATTGACCTCGAGTCTCCCAAAGGATACGAACCCAGAACCTGCCTTGTGGTCAGAATCCATGCGGAAACGCCGTTTTACCTTGCCGTTACCCATTTCTCCACCAGAAACGAATATCCCGGAGCACAGGAAAAACGTCTTGCCGCCATCTGCAGGATCACTGCTCTCGCGGAAGAAAGAAAGCTGTTTCCCATGGTCTTATGCGGCGATTTCAACATCGGACCGGATTCGCCGGAAATTCATCTTTTGAAAACGCGCTGGAACGTCTGCAATGATGCTGCTCCGCTCGGGTCGTTCACACATCACTCCGGAGCGATGCTGGATTATATCGCAACATTTCCCATGGGTGCAGCCAGACTGGTGAATTTCTGCATCGGGCCGCAGACGGAGGCCTCCGATCACAAGCTCGTTTCCGCCGATCTGGAGTTCTGACATGCCGCATTATCCTTATTTTGAAAAACGCCGGACCATAGCGCTTCCATCGGTCTGGGAATTTT